>JAOZIG010000368.1:16628-35348 GCA_026014515.1 Candidatus Bathyarchaeota archaeon
TTGAATATGAATCCAGTGCTTTCTTTTTGCACCATCAAGGGGTATACTCCTATGGTGTTGCTGTAGGTTCTTGCTTTCTCGATGGCTTCATCACTGGTATGGTTTCCCTTCATCAGCTCCAATACGCCTCTTCTCCATGGATAGCCATAGAAATGCATGTTGAGAACACGCTCAGGATGCTTGGCGGCGTCCTCGATATGCGATATTTTGATGCTGCTACTGTTGCTACAGATTATCGCGTCTGGTTTGCATAGTTTATCGATTTCTTTGAAGACATCTCGTTTGATGTCAAGCTGCTCTACTACTGCTTCGATTACAATATCGGCGTCTGTTACTGCTTCTGGGAGACTTGTAGTGTAGCTTATTCTTTGTTTGATCGCCTCTGCCTGAGTTGAATTGATGTCTCCCTTAGTAATCCATTCTTTGATGTACTCGTTTACGCTGTTCTTTGAGACATCAAACGCCTTCTCTGAGACATCGTGCATAGAAACAGTGTAACCGCTGCGTGCTGAGAGGGCTCCGATCTGGGTTCCGAGGAAACCTGAGCCCACGATGCAAAGTTTAGTCATAAGTTTACTTCAGCCCCAATATTTCCCTTGCCTCATCGGGTGAAGCAATAGGTCTCTCCAGTTCCTTGGCGATATTAACCGCCTTTTTCACAAGGTCAGCGTTACTCCGTGCTAGTTCTCCTCTCCTTAAGAACACATTGTCTTCAAACCCAACTCTTACATGTCCTTCCATCACCGTAGCGATGGCAGCCATGGGTATCTGATTTCTACCTAATGCACAGACGCTCCATGTCCAGTTTTCTGGTAGTAGATCAACGCTGTACTGTAGCATTCTCGGTGTGGGCAGGAACCCTGTCCGCCCCACCATGACGAACTGTACGTGAAGGGGCTCTGGTACTATTCCTTTGGCTGCGATCTGTTTGCAGACATTGATCATGCCTGTGTCATAGACCTCGTGCTCGGGCTTGACACCATGCTGTACCATGTATCCGCACCAGCGTTCAAGCATCTTCACTGTGTTGAGGAATATCTCGCCTGTGGGGTGCTCTGCCCACCGGTTCATGGTGCCCATGTTGAGACTCATCATCTCTGAGCCTATCTTGCAGCGTTCCTCCACGAGCCGGTCCCATACTTCTGGTGGGTTACCTACTCTACCTCCCCCTGTGGTGAGGTTGATTATCACATCAGTCTCTTCTCTGATGCGTTCAACATACTCCCTCATCAATGGGTTTGGGTCCCCACTGTATGCTTCTCCTGTTTCTGGGTTCTTGGCGTGAAGATGAACCACGCTTGCACCAGCTTCGACACACGCGATGACCTCGGCTACTATCTCGTCTACTGTGCTGGGTACGTATGGGGTGGTCTCTTTGGATACGTATTCTCCGCCGGTGACTGCTGCGGTTACTATGAGCTTCTCCAATTTGATCATTGAACCGTTGTTGAATCTTAATGTTAATACTTTCCTTGTGCTGCTTCATGGAAAAATGGGATAAAAAAAACGAGAATCTTGTAAAAAAAGGGTCTTAGGATTCGACTACTTCGCCGTTACTGGTTACTGTGCCGCTCCAGTTGAAACCTGTGCTTGTGTTCTGGATTGATACAGAGTACTCTGGGAACTGTACTACTGGGTAGCTGATGGTTACTGTCCAGTAGCCGCTGATGTACTGGATGGTTGATGCTCCCACAAGGTTCTCAGGTGTTGTCACCGTGCTGATCCAGTTTCCGGGGAAATCTATCTGATAATGTTCTGTGACGTAGTCTAGCGTAGCTTCTCGTACCTCTTCTAGTTGAAGGTATTCTTCTGGGATCAATTGCTCTTGGTTTAGTTCATCCCACTGGTCATCAATGACCGCTGAGACTACCTCACCTTCAACAATTGTTATCCTGATCACGTGGTTTGTGATGACTTGGGCGATGAATGTGCCCTCGCGGTCACCCCAACCCGCATGCGCTGTATCAAAGCTGATCACCACAACATGCTGAACAGGGTAACTCTCCAACATATAGTAGTCCAGTATAGTTATCGAGTCCTCGATACCATCAAAGCTGTAGGTGGCTCCGTTTTTCAGGAAGTTGATTGCGATTTGTTCAGTGTCTAGGTTTTTCTGGTTCTGCAAGGCGCTGGTGTACATCACCGCTGAGGCAATGCCTAAGCTCAGCACCAAGGCAGCTATCAAAGTTTTTCTCATATTCATTATTGTTCACCCCCCAATACACGAGAACAGATATTATCCCATGTTTCAGAACAAACCAACAAAAAAGTTGAACAAGCGTTCAACCTAGTAGAACAAGGCATGAGATTAGGTTTTTATGAGTAAAAAATGAACTAGAACCAGTCATCATGAAATCCAAGCTCGTTAAAGAAACAGTCCTACTGAAGCTGGCACCTGATTTGGAACGAGAATTACCTCTTGTTACTCTTTCTGGTACGGATCATCAGATCGCGTCATTCGTAATGTTGGGTGATGTGGAACTCAACGCTAAATGCGCCAAGCTTCTCGTGGACCTGATGAAACAAAGAGACTTACTGGATAAGTTCGATATGCTGGTTGCATTAGAAGCCAAGGGTATTGCTTTGACTCATGAATGCGCCCACCTGCTAGACTTTCCCTATTATGTGGTTGTCAGAAAATCCGTAAAGAAATACATGCTTGAACCCATCACGGTACCCGTTGAAAGCATCACTAGCTTCGGAGAACAAACCCTTGTTCTTAACGGCATCGACGCAGAACGCATCAAAGGCAAACGAGTCTGCATCACAGAAGATGTCATCGCCACAGGTGGCAGCGTCAGAGCAGCTTGCAAACTCATCGAAAAAGCCGGAGGAGAAGTAACAGTCATCGCCTCTGTACTATTGAAGGGAGACTTTGACGACCCGAGACTAGTTTACTACCACAAACCCCCAATCTGATGAAAAAACCCAACCTACAAAGTAGTATACTAGAACTCTTTTCTACAGGGGGGGAGGGGGTACCAGCATCCCAAACATAATCAAGCCTCTATAGCTAAACGAGGCTTGGAAATGGCTCTGATTGGCATTGAATATATGTTGAAAACCGTGTCATTAACGGAGAAATAGTGACACAAAACACGGCTAATAACCCACGAAACATGAGGTGCTGGAGGCAGGGCTCACGTAAACCAGAATATAAGCCTATTAACAGAGGTGCATCAATAGACTAATCAAACAACACCCATCATAATGAGTAATGCCACCTCTACCCATCGGTAACACATTACATGTCCAAGACCGACACCAGTGGCGTGAATGGCTCATAAAGAACCACGATAAGGAGACCGAGATATGGCTAGTTCTCCCAAAGAAATCAAGTGGAAAACAAAGAATCCCATACGCTGAGACAGTTGAGGAAGCATTGTGCTTCGGGTGGATAGATAGCACAGTGAAGAAACTAGATGAACATCACACTGTTCAGAGGTTCACTCCAAGGAGGAACGGAAGCGGGTATTCCCAGCCCAACAAGGAGAGACTAAGGGTGATGGCAGAGCAAGGAAAGGTTATAGAAAACATCCTTGAGCTGGTCCAGACTATTCTCGATGAAGAGTTCCAATATCCCGATGATATCCTCATGGCCTTACAGCAAGATGGTGAAACCTGGAGTAATTTCAATGGATTCACAGAAGCATACAAACGAATAAGAGTTGCATACGTTGAAGATGCGAGGAAAAGACCTGAAGAATTCCAAAAACGACTGGACAACCTAGTCAAGAAGACTAAAAACAACAAGAAATATGGTTACGGTATCAATCGATTCTATTAGAATAGGTGCAGGAGAAGGGGCTCAAATGTCAAAAACCGGCGTATCAAGCAATCAGCGCATGTATTACGTCGACAATATACGCATTTATCTAACAATTCTAGTCATTATCCACCATTTATCCATCGCATACGGTGGAAGCGGTGACTGGTTCCTAAAAGAACCCCCAACTGATTCTATAAGTCCAATAATCTTCCTCCTGTTTACTGCCCTAAATCAATCCTACTTCATGTCATTCTTCTTCATACTAGCTGGCTACTTTACACCTCGTTCTCTTGAGAAAAAAGGACCAGCTAATTTCTTGATAGGCAGGCTAACTCGTCTGGGTATACCCATGATATTCTATGCCTTATTTCTTGGTCCATTAATGTCTTGGATGGTCGCTAATTTTGCGGGTAACCTTGGAGTGTCTTTCTACTCGATTTGGCATGACGTATTCACGTTCACATCTCTTCAGAACATTTCCTTTGGGCATCTCTGGTTCTTAGAGGTTCTGCTAGTCTTTGCACTGGGATATGTCGCATACTCAGCTCTTTTTGGGGATAGGTCTAAGCCAAGATACGAGAATAGTTTCCCATCAAACAAGACAATCATCATCTGCATTGGTATACTAGCGGCTTCAGATTTTCTCGTGAGGATAATGTTCCCCATAAATACGTGGGTTTTCGGTGTTCAACCTGCACATATGGTTGGTTATCTATTCGGTTTTGTCGTCGGAGTTAATGCCTACAATGGAAAATGGTTTGACAGTCTTTCAAATCATCAAGCGATGTTGTGGGGTAAAATCGCTTTAATCAATACACTTGCGTTGCCAGTTATGATTATACTCGTTGTTGCTAGTGGCGGTAGCATTGATGCTTTTCTAGGCGGGGTTACTTGGCAGTCCCTAGTCAACTCCGTGTGGGAATCCATATCATACATTAGCATCGTTATCTGGCTATTGCATTTCTTCAAGACAAGGTTCAACAAGCAAAATAATATGCTAGACTGGATGGCTCCAAACGTATTTGCGGCTTACATATTTCATCCATTAGTGATTGTTGCGGTAATGATTCCTCTACTAAATATTTCATTGCCCTCGGTTGTTAAATTCTTCATTGTATCCTTCATCAGTGTTCCTCTCAGCTTCCTAGTCAGCTATCTCATAAAACAGATACCGTACGCTAATAGAATACTATGACCATGCACATTTTGAAGAAAATTGAATAGGTGCGGGAGGAGGGACTCGAACCCTCGAAGTCCTTAGACACGAGATATCTTACCCAAGACTTTAGGATCTTAAGTCTCGCCCCTTTGGCCAGCCTCGGGTACTCCCGCACACCGAAATAAGACAACGTACACCCGTTAAAAACTTAGCTGAAATCAAGCACAAGAAAAACGCTATCCCCATCTACTGCTACCCCGATACCAACCAGTTCATGCTCTGGATCAAGTATCTTCTCCCCGTCTGTGCTTAACGCTTCATCATATACCATTCTGTGAATCATCAATGTGATAGCGATATCCGGGTCAATACCCTTCTCAGTGTAAACAGATACACATTCCACCATACTAGACGCCAAATCAGGGTTATGATATGCCTCACCCCTGTCCATCATACTCCACGCATGCTCCTGAGCATCAAGATCCGAATCATAATCAAGCAACGACACACCGTGCTGCCGCCTAGCGTTATTCACCTGTTCAAACGCGATACTATGCAGCTCATACTGAACCTCACGAATCTCTTTCACTTCCCCCGTGCCCCCATAGTATCTAATAATCGAGGCAGTGAGTAGGCAGAACAAGATCAAGGTGAAGGCAAGCTGCTTCCTAGGTATATGCCCCGGTTTCAGCTTCACATCAATAAACCGATTCAATAAACCCAGTACCTCCTAGCCTAAGAGTCACTGAGGATAAGAAATATTAAATAATTTAGACTAGACGCCGACTACGCTGTAGTGGCTTCCTGTTAACACTGGGGCTTCTGATCTTCGCTGTTGCTCCATAGCCGCATGCTGAGCATTGTTTCTTTCTGATATGGTATGATCTTCGTCCACATCGCCTGCATTTGATGTGTGGAGCCTTACCGTGATGTAGTGGTTCTTTAGTTGGCATTCTTTGTCACTTCTATTCTGGTGGCGGACTTACCATGATGACGTTGTCGCCTCGGAGCACGATATCGCCGATCTCGACTACATTCATGGGGTCTGTTACTTCCTCTGAATCCTTCATGTATAGGTTCACGTGTTGGTCAAAACCCTCTAGGGTGCCCCTGAGTGTCTTACCGCCTCTTAGCTTGATGAGCACGGTTTTTCCTACGCTGCGCTCAAGTACTCGTTCAATCATATCCGCCATTATTTGCACATTCCTATGTTGTTGGGCTCTAATCGAATAACAAGGTTCCCCTATAAAAGTTTGTATTTTCATTAATGGAAACCATCGTAATATTCTTAAACACTGAGAGTAATTGAACCCTAGAAACAGCTTTTCTCACCTAGATGATACTGAAATTATTCCTGAGAGAAACATTTTTAGCTAAGTACATAGCCTACTGTATAGCCTCTGCAAGGTTAGTATGGATTTTCAATAGGTGAATAATGGTTAGATGAACGGATCAGACCCCGACATTAAGACCCCCCGCACACTAACAGCTTGCAGTATTATTAACATTCAAAACAGGATGAATTAGATTGCTTCTCTCAGAAAACGACCACTGGGACCTTATGAAGTCCTTCTTCAACGAGGAGGGACTCGTAAAGCAGCACCTAGACAGCTACAACGACTTCACTAGGAATACGCTGCAACAGATTATTGATGAGATCGGTGGCATCCAAATAGAGGTGCCCAACCACGTATATGACATAAAATTCGGCGCAATAGAGATAGGAGACCCCCGAGTCGTCGAGGTAGACGGAACCGTACGCGAAGTCTACCCACGAGAAGCCAGGATCAGAAACCTAACCTACTCTGCGCCACTCTACCTTGAGATAGAGCTCGACGATGAAGGACGCGAGACATATGAACGCGTCAACATCGGCGACCTACCCATCATGGTAAAATCAAACCTATGTTTATTGAGCCGCCACACCGAAGACGAGCTAGTAAAACTCGGTGAAGACCCCAAAGAAGTCGGGGGATACTTCATCGTAAACGGATCTGAGCGAGTCATCGTCAGCCTAGAAGACCTCGCCCCCAACCGTGTACTGGTCGAGACAGACAACAGAGGCGCAAGACCCGTCTACAAGGGCAAAGTCTTCAGCACAACGGTAGGCTTCAGAGCCAGAATCGAGGCGAGCCTCAAGGCAAACGGTGAGATGGCTGTTACTATCCCCGGTGTACCCGTACCAGTACCACTGGTAGTGCTCATGAGGGCATTAGGCGTTGAGACCGACCGTGAGGTAGCCGAGATGGTAAGCCTAAACCCTGACATACTCAACGAGCTTGAGCCAAGCTTCAGGGAAGGCGCAACAGTCCAGACCATCGAAGACGCAGTACTCTTCATCGGTAACAGGGTTGCCTTCGGTCAGGTCAAGGACTTTAGAATCAAGAGAGCAGAGACCATCCTAGACAGAAACCTTCTCCCACACATCGGCAGAGAACCAGAAGACAGGTTCGACAAGGCCGTATTCCTAGGTGAGATGGCGTCAAGGATCATCGAGCTCAAACTAGGGCTACGTCAAGAGGACGATAAAGACCACCTCAGAAACAAGAGGATCAAGCTAGCCGGACCACTCCTTGCAGAGCTATTCAGGTCCGCCTTCTGGAGCCTCTACAGGGACATGAGGTACCAGTTCCGCAGGATGAGCACACGCAGGAAAGGCGTACTCATCAGCGCAGCTGTCAGGCCCGGAATCATCACAAGCAGAATCCAGCACGCCTTGGCGACTGGAAACTGGAGAAGGGGCAGGGTCGGAATGACACAGCTCCTCGACAGAACAAACACATTAAGCACTCTTTCTCACCTCAGACGACTACAAAGCCCACTGAGCCGATCACAGCCCAACTTCGAGGCCCGTGACCTCCACAGCACCCACTGGGGAAGACTATGTCCAAACGAGACACCAGAGGGCGCAAACTGTGGCCTAGTAAAGAACCTAGCCCTAATGAGCAGCGTAAGCGTCGGAACAGATTCCGAGAAGATCAAACGTACCCTTGAGTTCATGGGTGTGACCCGAAGCAAGGATGTTGATGAACAACTCAGACATACAGGCACTAAGATTTTCGTTGAAGGATACCTTCTCGGATACACTACATCCCCCGATATATTGACCAATACCTTCAGGGAGATGCGTCGCAAGGGCGAGATCAGCGGAGAGGCAAACATAGTCTTCTACAACAACTACAACGAGATATACGTCAACTGTGATGAAGGAAGAATCAGAAGACCCCTTGTGGTTTGTGAGGATGGAAAACCCCTACTCAAACAACGCTACATACGCAACATCAGACAGGACAGATGGGCGTGGAGCGACCTCGTCAGAGAAGGCATCATCGAATACCTAGACTCTGATGAAGAAGAGAACGCATACATCGCCATCGACCAAGAAAACCTCACAACAGAACACAGCCACGTAGAAGTATGCCCATACACGATCCTCGGCGTAGGATCAGCCATCATCCCATACGCGGAACACAACCAGTCACCACGTAACACATACCAAGCCGCCATGGCTAAACAAGCCCCCGGCGTCTACGTACTAAACTACCGTGACAGGACAGACACCCGTGGACACCTACTACACTACCCACAGAAGCCACTGGTAGCGACCAAGCCAATGGATGTCATCGGTTATAATGATCGTCCAGCGGGTCAAAACTTCGTTATCGCTATCCTGAGCTGCATCGGGTACAACATGGAGGACGCTATCATCTTCAACAAGTCAGCAGTACAGCGTGGCTTGGGCAACAGCAGCTTCTTCAGAATCTACAAAGCCGAGTGCAAACAATACCTCGGCGGAAGCAAAGACAGGCTAACCATCCCAGAAGCAGGCATCAGAGGATACCACGGAGCCGACGCATACAGACAACTAGAGTCTGATGGACTCATCGCTGACGAGGCAGAGGTCAAGGGCGGAGACATCCTCATCGGAAAGACCAGCCCCCCCAGATTCATGGAAGAATACCGTGGCTTAGAGGTCAGGGGCCCACAGCTCCGTGACACAAGCATCGGCGTCAGACCCAACGAGGTCGGCGTCGTAGACAGCGTATTCATCACCAAAGACATCGAGGGAAGCCAACTCGTAAAGGTCAAGGTAAGAAGCAACAGAATCCCCGAGCTAGGCGACAAATTCGTATCAAGACACGGACAGAAAGGCGTCATCGGCATGCTCGTCCCACAGGAAGACATGCCCTTCAGCACAAGCGGCGTCATCCCAGACATTATCATGAATCCCCACGCATACCCCAGCAGGATGACTGTAGGACAGTTCATTGAGGCGATCGGCGGAAAATCCGCAGCCATCAGGGGAGAGATCGTGGACGGAACCCCCTTCGCAAACGAGGAACCAAAAACACTACAACAGCACCTCATCGACTTTGGCTTACAGCCAGGTGGACGAGAGATACTCTACGACGGTATGAGCGGTAAGCGCTTTGAGGCTGAGATATTCCTCGGTGTAGCATTCTACCAGAAGCTACACCACATGGTCGTAGACAAGATACACGCAAGAGCCCGTGGACAGGTCCAGATGCTCACAAGACAGCCAACAGAAGGCCGTGCCCGTGGCGGTGGACTCAGGTTCGGAGAGATGGAGCGAGACTGCCTCGTAGGACACGGCGCAGCCATGCTACTCAAGGACAGGCTCCTAGAGGAATCAGACGCATACACAATCTACGTCTGTGAGCGCTGTGGAAGACAAGGCTACTATGACATCAGGCAACGCAAGTATGTGTGCCCAACCTGTGAAGGAAAGGGCGACATCGAGCCAGTCACAGTAAGCTACGCCTTCAAGCTCCTACTACAGGAGATGCAGAGCCTATGCCTATCGCCTAGCCTAGAGCTAGCCAAGGAGGTCGAGTAAATTGAGCAAGGTTATTGACGCAATTAAATTCGGTCTACTACCACCAGACGAGATCAGAAGACTCAGCGTAGTAGAAATAGGCACAAGCGACACCTACGACGAGGACGGAGCACCAATCGCAGGCGGCCTCATGGACCAGCGCTTGGGCACACTAGAGCCAAGACAACGCTGCCGTACATGTGGAAACATCGCAATCAACTGCCCAGGTCACTTTGGACACATCGAGTTAGCAGTACCAGTAGTACACGTAGAGTTCGCTAAACAGATCTACAAGGTACTATCCGCAACATGCAGAGGCTGCGGAAGTATTCTGCTAGACGAGGATACCAAAGAGAAGCTGGCAGAGCAGCGCCGCGTAGACATTGAGATGTTCGGCAAAGTCTCTGACGATACTACAGCCGAGATCATGAAGCAGGCGAAGAAGTACAAGCGCCACAAGGAGTGCCCATACTGTGGCATGGTTCAGACAGTGGTCAAGTTCAACAAACCCACCAGCTTCATGGAGATCGAGAAAGAGGAGTTCTTCGACGAGGACATCGAAGCAGAGGAAGAGGTCACAAGGAGGCTCACCCCCAACATGATCAGGGAGTGGTTTGAGCGTATCCCAGACGATGACCTTGAGATGCTCGATTATAACCCAACGGTCGCCCGTCCAGAGTGGATGGTACTACAGGTAATGCCAGTCCCACCAGTGGACGTCAGACCAAGCATCATCCTCGAATCAGGCATCAGGGCAGAGGACGACCTCACGCACAAACTAGTAGACATCATAAGAATCAACCAGAGGCTCAGGGAAAACATCGACGCAGGTGCACCAACACTAATCATCGAAGACCTATCTGAGCTACTCCAGTACCACGTTACAACCTACTTCAACAACGAAGTATCAGGTATCCCACCGGCACGCCACCGTTCAGGCAGGACACTGAAATCCCTTGCGCAGAGGCTTAAAGGCAAAGAGGGAAGGTTCAGAGGCAACCTCAGCGGAAAACGTGTAGACTACAGCGCTCGTACAGTAATCAGCCCAGACCCCAACTTGGACATCAACCAAGTAGGTGTCCCAGTTCATATCGCAACCAAGCTCACTGTTCCTGATGTTGTTACTGAGAGGAACATTGATGAGGTTAAGAAACTGGTTATCAATGGTCCCAACCAGCACCCTGGTGCATTGTACGTCATTAGACCTGACCAGAAGCGTATCAGGCTAGAGTTCGTACAGGACAGGACCATGATTGCTGAGAGCATCGAGCCCGGTTTCATTATCGAGCGTCACCTGAAGGATGGAGACATCGCCTTGTTCAACCGGCAGCCATCGCTGCACAGGATGAGCATCATGGCTCACAGGGTCAAGGTATTGCCATACAAGACCTTCAGGATGCACCTTACTGTATGTCCGCCTTACAACGCTGACTTTGACGGGGACGAGATGAACCTCCACATCCCCCAGAGCAAGGAGGCTCAGACAGAGGCACGTATGCTGATGCAGGTTCAGGACCAGATCCTGAGCCCCAGATACGGTGCACCCATCATCGGAGCAGGCAAGGACTACATCAGCGGAGCATACCTACTCACACGTAAAGAGACAATGCTCAAAGCCAACGAGGTAGGCAAACTACTGAGCTACATCGGCTACAAGGGCGAGATACCCAAGCCAACAGTCACCGACCCAGAGCCACTCTGGAGCGGCAAAAGCATCTTCAGCGTATTCCTACCCAAGGACTTCAGCTTCGTCAGCAAGGCAAACATCTGTATGCACTGCGCAGAATGCAAGTTCGAGAACTGTGAACACGACGCCTATGTCATGATCCAGAATGGTGAACTGAAAACAGGCATCATCGACAAGAACAGCATCGGAGCAGAGCGTCCAGATACCATCTTCCACAGAGTCATCAAGGACTATGGCACTGATGAGGGACACGACTTCCTCAACGGAGTCAGCAGACTCATCAACGGGTTCCTAACCCTAACAGGGTTCACCTACAGCTATGACGAGCTTGACCTTGAAGAAAAAGAAGTCAAGGACATCAACAAAGTCATGCGTGGTATGGAGAAAAACGTAGCTAAACTCACAGATGAATACGAGTCAGGTGTACTCGAACGATTACCCGGTCAGACAATGCAGGAAAGCTTTGAGATCAAGGTAATGAACGAGCTAGCCAAGGCTCGTGACGCCGCAGGTGAGATCGTCCAGAACGGACTACCACTTGAGAACGGCGGTATCGTCATGACTCGTAGCGGTGCCCGTGGCAGCAGCCTTAACATCGGTCAGATGATGGGCAGCGTCGGGCAGCAGTCCATCAGAGGCAAGCGTATCATGAGGGGCTACGAGGATCGTACACTACCCCACTTCAAGGAGAATGATGCGACACCAATCGCAAGAGGCTTCGTCTATAACTGTTACAGGGATGGATTGACTCCACTTGAGTTCTTCTTCCACGCTATGGGTGGACGAGAAGGACTGGTAGACACGGCGGTACGTACCCAGCAGTCTGGTTACATGCAGCGTAGGTTAATCAACGCCTTGGAGCACCTCAGAGTCGAATACGACGGAACAGTCAGAAACAGCGTCGGAGACATCGTCCAGTTCACCTACGGTGAGGACGGCATCGATCCAAGCAAGTCTGACCACGGCGTAGCGGTAAACATCGCCCAGCTCACTGATCGTACAAAGATCAACATGGACAAGGGCAAGAAAGCCAGCGACAAATACGTCAACGAGAAGATCGATGGAGTACAGATCGAGCTACCAATACGCCTCAAAGAAGAACTACGCAAGAGACTCACAGAGGAAAACCTCACAGAACAAGCAATAGACGACATCATAGCAGCAGTACTCAGAAACTACGACTACAGCCTAGTAGAACCAGGAGAGGCCGTCGGCATCCTAGCCGCCCAAAGCATAGGCGAGCCTGGTACGCAGATGACCCTCAGAACCTTCCACTACGCAGGCGTAGCCGAGCTAAACGTCACTCTGGGTCTTCCAAGACTCATTGAGATTGTTGACGCTCGTAAGAGTCCATCAACTCCAGTAATGAACATCTACCTAGATGAGAAACACAGCAAGTCCGAGAAGAAGGCACGTGAGGTAGCCCAGAAGCTAACACACACCACCATCGACGACATCATCGACAGCGTCAACGTAGACCTGCGTGCAGAAGCAGTCAGGATCAAGCTTGACCCAGAGCGTATGGAGACCCTTGGAGTATCACCCAAGGACGTGAAATCCGTCTTCCCATACAGCGTCGAGATGAATGAGGACTATGAGTACGTTGTGCCACTGGAGGAGGAGAAGAGCCACGACCCAGACCCCATCATAAAGAACGTCACCGAGGCCCGCATCAAGGGAATCGAGGAGATCAACAGGGTTCTCACAACCATCGAGGACGGTGAGTGGCTCATCAGAACAGACGGAAGCAACCTAGAGGGTGTCTTAAGAATTGATGGAATCGATCCAAGCAGGACATCCACTAACAACATACACGAGATCGCTGAGATATTCGGTATCGAGGCGGCTCGTAACGCATTGGTCAAGGAGGCACACGCCGTCCTAACCGAGCAGGGCCTGGACGTAGACATACGCCACGTCATGCTTGTATCGGACATCATGACCAAGACCGGTGAGGTCCAGCAGATCGGAAGACATGGTATAAGCGGCGAGAAATCAAGCGTATTGGCAAGGGCAGCCTTCGAGTTGACCATCCAGCATCTTGTAGACGCGGCGATCAAGGGTGAAACCGATCCACTTAAAGGCGTCATCGAAAACATAATCGTCGGACAGTCAATGCCACTGGGAACAGGAAGCGTTGAGCTGTTTATGACACAAAGAGGAAGAAGCGATGAGTAGCAGAGATCAACAGCTGAGACTCGCTCTCTCCACTGGCAGGGTCCAACTGGGCTCCAAACAGGCGGTAAGAGAGCTTAGAAGAGGACGGGCAAAGATGGCTATATTGAGTAGCAACTGCCCAAAAGAGATGAAAGAATCCATAGAGAACTATGGAAGACTTGGAGAAATACCAATCTGGCACCATGATAAGGACAGCGTGGACCTTGGTATGTTATGTGGAAAACCTTATCCCGTATCAACCATTGTCATTAACGACCCGGGCGACTCAAGGATTCTTGACATCGTGAAGGAAGAAGAATAGAATGCTAGATAACGTAAAAATCACAGAGACAGAGATGAAGTTCATCCAGCTCCTACAGAACATGACAGGAGCAACAATCGTGGACTGCATCGTAGACGACGAGAATGACACAATAATTTTCACAGTCAAGAAAGGAGAAGTCGGTTTAGCAGTTGGTAAAGGTGGAGAAAAGATCAAAAGATTCCGCAACATGACCAACAAGCAGGTCGAGATATACGAGTACATGCCAGAGGCAGACAAGTTCATCAAAAACGCGCTAAAGCCAGCCAAGGTCAAGGACATCCGCCTTGTAGACCGTATGGAGGGCAAGAAGATCGCCATGGTGAACGTGGAGCCCAAGGACAAGGGTATCGCCATCGGTAAGAATGGAGCCAATATCAAGAAGATAAGGTTCCTCGCTGAGCGGTATTTCCAGCTCGATACAGTTGTTATAAACTAGGGACGTTTTTTCGTCCATTTTATTCATTTAACAAGCTAGTAGGTACTAGGTTTAGACCATGTAGTGGCTAATTATCCAGTATATCGTGCCAATAAGGTTGATGTAGATATGGGTGGTTGTTGATATTCCAGTGTTTGTACGTTGTTTCGCCCATCCAACGGTCAATCCGAAGCTGATCAAGAAGAGTAGCCGAGTTAGTACGAGGTCGACTACGCAGTGTTTGGCGCTGAATAGGATGCTTACTATTGTTATGGCTGTCCATGGGTTCATGTAGTAGCTGAGTTTGGTCTGTATGATGCCTCGCCAGAGGAACTCCTCGGCTATGGGCACCCATAAGCCGTTGACTAGTATGAAGACGATTGAGACCGCGATCTTGTAATGTTCTGCGTAGAGTGGTGTGTTTGTGTATATTGTGGTGTTGAATGTTGTTTGTATGAACTCGTAGAGTTGTGGGTTCCAGTTATATCCAGAGAAGAACAGGACATCAAACCTGTTCACCACCTGTATACCTATGACTACTGCTAGTGCAGCGTTGTAGAATGTTACCCTCTGATACCAGTCATTGATGTTGAAACCAGTGTAGCCAGTCTTCTGCCGTACATCACCGCCTATCAACAGGTATGCTATCAGGCAGAGCACAGCATAGAACCCACCAAGACAGACGAGATCCATAAAGAAGTAGTTGAAATAGGTGGGTAAGAGAACTGAGACTATTCTTCTTGATGTAAACTCTCCAGCGATGATGATCAACGCGAGTACAAGTGCAAGGATTATGTCTCGTATTGGAGTGGTTTTGAGGTTTGTATCTCTTGGTTTGAGTGTATCTGGGTCAAACTTAGCCTTCTGTCGCTGAAACCAAGAATCCATAAATGATAGTGATCAAGGTTGGTTTTAGAATTTTAGCCAGAAATACTGTCTTTTAATATTCTTCTTCTACCTGTGTCCAGCTTCGAACTCTAAAATCTGGGTTAATCCCCTGTATTATTTCCTTGCTTTCCTCAGCTACTCGTTTGATTATTTTATCTTCTGTAAGCATCAATTGACTGGTGTGAATTGCTGAAGCCAAAATAAGGCAATCAAGATAGTCCTTGATGCGACCCCTTAACGTGATGGCTGTGTCCTGAATCAAAGGATCAGTAAAATCGACTTTCTGAAACCTATCATCAAGATTCAGAGATGTAACTCCTTTGAGGACCTTTTCTTTGGTTGTTAAACCGTTTTGTACCAGTTTTGCGCCTTTTGCTGATATCTCAAATAAAGAGAGATTGCTGATTTGAGTCTCTGTTTTCTTATTTACTCTGAAAGCAACATCCCATGGGATTCCATTGAGAATAACGCCTATGGATGGGATGAAATATGTGGTATCGAGAAACGTTTTCATCGTTCTACTTTCCTCGATAACTCTGTTCTATCTTCCCTAAACTCATCGACACTGATTACAGCAACTGGTTCCCGACTCATCAATTCTTCAAGGTCTGGGACTGGTTCAACTACGAGTTTTCCCTCAGATATTCTGTAGAGTATCCTTGTGTTGGGTTTTAATCCAAGTTTTTCTCTGATTTCTTTGGGGGGGAAGAGTTCTCCCTTTGAGCCTACGCGGCTCTCCACGGTTTCTATCATGCTCGTATAATTGTATTTTTTCGAGTAGATATATGCGTTTCTGGTAGGGGCCTGTTTTACAGAATGTGACTATGTTTCCAGATTCGTATAATCCTTTATAATGGCCACAACTTCCTCAGGGTGATTTGTGCTGAAGAACAGCTTCCAACCAGCTCTTGGCTTTACCAAGATCCCTGTGCGGTAGTTCTGGATGAACCCGATGCTTCTGTCCCACCCGAAACGGATACCATACCCGCCATACCAGTACCATGGAGATCTGTGAACCTTGATACTTTCTATGTTGTTCAAATTGATCCTGTGTTTGATTATTCCGAACCCTACTGTGAGGCTTGTTGATGTGATGGTTATCTGCATCTTCATGAAGTTGGCGTAGATAAATCCAAGCATAAGTATGATGAAGGCTAATATTCTCTGGGGGATACCTCCGGGAATCGTTATGCTGAGGTAGACTAGAAAACCCATCATACCCAACACTAAGAACCCTATCATCGGGTGAGTCTCAACTGTCTCGACATAACGTGTGTCGATGTTTGTGTCTGACACATTGATCGTTTCTCCTATGAGGACAAAAGGATTGTTAATGCTATTACGTCTGGTTTGTTACGCGTAGCCTGATGTTGGCTCTGGGCTGTTTTGCCATTCATCCGTTGACTCGATAATATTCATGATCAAGTGAAATAAGGACAATAGTTCACTTGTTTTCACATCGTCTGATACAGCATCAGTGTCCATTCTAACCTGTTTGATGAGTTTACCATCCTCGTAGACCTTTAGATCATATGTCATGTACGGTGTAACGCTGCCATCGCTGGATTCTGGGTAATAGAGACCCGGATATGTGAAAAAATCGATCTCCTCCATTTTTTCTGTTATCTGTTTTATCTCACTTGGGCTCAGCTTCATCTCGAAGGTTATGCTGGGGTCTCGGATCATGTCTTTTGTGAATAGGTCATTGATTGTGTCTAGTTTGTTTACTGGGTTAGCCCGGTTGGCTTTTACACCGTAGGTGAAAACTATGTCAATGTTCTCATCTTCTCTAATAATTAATACTCCAAGCGAACACGTTACCAATAACAATAGTAGAAGTAGGAGTCTCTTATCCATCACTTTGGTATTAATCTAAATGATATAAAGTCCTAATGTTTAGAACATGAGAAACCAATGCTGTTATTCGTAACCGTGTCTAGATATATTTGAAAAGCAATGGATTCTATCTGGCCTAATGGCAACAAGTGTGCTGCCTGTTTTACTTTTGATCTTGACGCCGAATGGGTCTTTATGGGTAACGACCCGAGTATAGCTGAGAAACCTCGTATAAAGAGTCAGGGAGAGTATGTCTGGAACTCAAACATAATCCCAAGACTACTTGATGTCCTTGACACACACGACCTCAAAGCAACCTTCTTCGTCGTAGCCATGAACGCGATAAACCACCCTGACGTGGTTGGTGAGATCGTTGACCGAGGACACGAGGTTGCTACGCATGGATGGAAACATGAGGCTGTTGATCACTTGCCTTACAAGGAGGAGAAGCAGTTACGCCTCAAGATGATTAAGGCAATCGAGGACGCTACTGGTGTTCGTCCAGTGGGTAACCGTGTGGCTGGTGGTGAGATTGGACCCAATACTCATGATATATTGAAGGAGCTGGGGTTCCTCTATGATAGCAGCATGCGTGGCTGTGACTTACCATACAAGCTAGATAATGGGTTGGTCATTGTACCCAGCTACTATGAGATGGATGATTTCCATTTGTTCGCGGATTATCCTTTTGGTGCCTATAAGGCGCGTATGATGAGTCCCCAGACGGGGTATGAGATATGGACCAACGCGTTTGATGGCTACTATAGGTATGGTCTTTGTTGGACCACTATGTTCCATCCTCAGATTATTGGTAAACCGGGTAATATCATGCTCTTGGAGCGGTTGATTGGGTACGTGAAAAAGTTCCCTGATGTCTGGTTTGCTAATGCAGGTATGGTCGCTGAGCACTGGAAATTAATGGGTATTTAAAGTTTAAAATCATCTAATCTTAATTGCCCTGTTTTTTTAGGAGGTACTACTACCTTTTTCAAATTGTCCATTAAAATTTGATATCTCTGTTTATTAATTAACGTGACAAAAACTCCTACCATTCCAGCGAAATCTTCATTATTCCCATATCTAAGTGATTTAATATAGTAATCTCTGTCTTCCCCAAGAAATAGTAACCTTGGATATTTAGTTCTCATTAACATATAGTTGAAAACCTCTCTTCCTACACGACCATTTCCATCTGTAAAGGGATGAATCATTTCAAAACGATAATGAAATAATACCGCTGCTTCAAATGGATGCCATCCATCTTCTATTTGTTGATAATATTCATCAATTAATATCGATAATTCGTCTTCTATTAAAAGAGAAGGCGTTACTGCAAGATCACAACCAATAATACCAATATCATCTGTTCTTCTGAACGTACCAGCTGATTCGTAATCAATATTATTCATTATCAAAGCATGAAGTGTTTTTATAAAATCAATTGAAACTTTGCCTCGATGACTATCTCTAAAGGCTTTTACTCGTTTGAAATTTTGCACTTCATTAATTTCTCTAAGAGATTTATCATTTGGTATAATATTATTAACTAAAAGATCATATGCTTGTTTTTGATTAATCGTATTTCCTTCTATTGAGGTGGTTCCTTGAATATACGATATTTCAAAACTATTTTCATAAACTTCTGTT
>JAOZIG010000379.1 GCA_026014515.1 Candidatus Bathyarchaeota archaeon
AATGACCTTTGTCTGTTAGTCCAAGCGCTTTCGCTGTTCCCGCTCGGGTCACTATTGCGATATCATTGAAGCTGTATTCTCTGTAGAGATTGGATAATCCTGTTCGTTTGAGGCAAGCTCGGTTGAGTTCTCTCATGGTATCGATTCTCGCCTGTCTGCTCATGAGCCAAGCAATTACCTGTGGATAAAATATGAAGGGTCCACCGTTGGGGTGGTCTGTGGTCATGTATATTTTCCAAGGATCTTTCACAGACAACGCCAGTTCAAGACCGATACCCCACTGGACACTATTAGCTGGATTATTCTTCTTGAACGTATATGGTACAACTCCTGCTCCCGCTTCCATCTCCACATCGCTGTTTACCCACTTGTTACCAGTCATGTTCCAGAGTGCGAACTGCCATGGACCATCACCAGTCATTGTAGTTGTGTCTGTGAAAATCACTTGACCTAGGTCCAGCGTCACGTGATCATGATTGTTGACATACTTGGCGATATACGGTGCCCCCGATTTCACGTTCATCCAGTTATCACCTGCTAGAGCATTAAACTGACAATGAACCACATGAACAGTCGCTGATCTGCTCTTCTTTGGTTTGATTTCCTTGAGAGTGTCCATTGTTTCTCTGGTAATCTTGTAGTTTCCAGGCATACCGAGGTTATTGCAGTGAAGGTGAATGGTGTGTGGGAGTCCAAGCTCCTCGTTTGCCTGTGCTAGGCTTTTGATTATCTGACGGGGGGTAATATCATAGTCTTCGACCTTACCGTCTAGTCCGTGGACGTTATGTCCCCATTTCCAGTTCTCGACTCCACCAGCGTTTACTATCTTGACCGCGTATCCCCTTGTGGCTCGTAATAGCCATGCTACGAAGGCTTTGAGTTTCTCCATATCTCCTTCTTTCACATACTTCAGCGTGAAGTAATTGTTCCCAAATAGGGTGAACGCAGCCTTGTCAATGATGGGGGTATCATTCAGTTCCTCGTGGACATGTCTTGCTCCAATGGGGGGCATGGCTGCCTCCATTACGCTCGTATACCCCATCTCAGCGTAACGATAACCCGTGACAAACGTTGAAGGACAACTATATCCTACGCCTCCTCGTGTGTTTTTTCCACGTTTAACAATGTCTTTGCGATGGTCTTCTGGTCGTAAGAGGCGTCCAATGTTGATCTTGCTTCCCGCGATATGGCTGTGAAGATCGACGCCTCCGGGCATCACTGTTTTTCCCTCGGCGTCAATTACTTTTTCGTCTTTTTCGCTGGTTTCCTCGACAATTTTACCTGCTTTGATGAAGATGTCTTTTTGGTCTCCGTTTATCCCGTTTAACGGGTCATAGACATACCCGTTCTTGATTATCAGCGTCATTTCTTAGCCTCCTTTAACCCCGTGAGAATCATATCCAATACTTCCCGATCAGAATACACACCCTTCATTGGATCAATGCTCTTGGAGAGCTTCAACGGAACACCATCCATACGATACGCTGTTCCCTCTGCCTCTATTCCCGCCGTGGCAACTGGTATCACTACCTCGCTAAGCATTGTTGTTGGAGTGGTTTTCTGGTCCAAGGTGATTACCGGTATCTGGGCAAGATGCTTTGCTGCGTCTTTAGGGAATGTAGCTCCCGGATCAGATGCAATAATCAATGCTGCATCTGCTTCTCCTCTGCTTAGGACATCGATGGCAGTGAACTCTCCCGGGTTATATCTTGGGTAACCTGTGCTGAAATCAACAGCATAGGGGTATCCTGTCTGCCAAGTGGTTACACTGTTGGCACCAGCAACATTATAGTGTCCTCTCATGGGGGTGAGTACGAACTTTGTTTTTCGGTTTAGCTCTGAGACTAATCCCACGGCTGCATCGATATTCATATGCCGTCCATCGCTCTGAGTCAACCCAAGACCGAAGAACACTACTCCAAACTTGGCTTTCGCCATCTCTTCCGCGAGTTCTTTAATCTCTTCTATAGGTACTCCTGCTATCTGTTCAGCTTCTAATTCTTCTCCTCGGACTAGTGCGCGTAAAGCTAACAATAGCTCAAAGTCTTTGTTATATTCTATCTTGAGGAATTTATCCGCCATTTTGGCTGTACGCGTCTCCCTCACATCAACTACAACGATCTTACGATCTTTCTTTCCCTCTCGTACATACATTCCCTTGGGAGTAACACTGTACCTGACTATGTGTCTGAGATGCGCCTCAGTTGGGTTTGAGCCCCAGAAAACAACGAGATCGGCTCTGTTCTTCACTTCTCCCAAGGTGGTCTTGGATTCACCGACCTGTTGTAATGCTAGAATTGTCGGTCCATGACACACCGATGACGTATTGTCCAATACTCCGCCAGTGTATTCTGCGATCTCTACTGCTTTACTGATGGCTCCGCATTCTGTGGAGCTAAGCCCATAGATCAGTGGTCTTCGAGCTGATGCCAGTATCTCCACTGCTCTTTCCACTGTTTTTTCTAGCTTAGTCGGTTTTCCGTTGATGGTGGGTGCTTTTATCCTGTTTTCATGGTGGTTCATGAATTTTGATTGTGATATTGTGCACGCGTTCTTAACCGACTCAATGTTACCATCCTTGATGGTAACTTTCAAGTCGTCGCAGAGACATCCGCAGAATGGGCAAACAATGTCTGTATACTCCATTATGCTCCACTCCTGAGTTTTTCAACGATTTCCTCCAATGACTGAACCTTATCATCGGTGGGCATTATTGTAGCAGGAATCCCTTTCATTATCGGCATCCCTGTGCTACCCGTGGTTGCCGAGAAAACCTGATTTGCCCAAGGACCATAGGGGAAAAACACCATTCCCGAGTCTAGTCCCTTGTCTTCAAACCAATACACTGTAACTGACCCATTCTCAGTTGATACCCTGATATTGTGTTTTTTTTCAAGCGCTAACTCTTTAACATCAATAGGACTCAACTGGATGTGATTGACGCTCTCGGTGTAGCTTTTTGAGAGCTTTCCAACCTCTAATCCTATTCCTTGTTTTGCGGTTCTGCCTGAGATCAGTGTGATTTTTTTGCTCTCTATCGTTGCTTCCTCCTACTTTAATGCTGATTCTTTGATTATTTTGGTGTTAATCTTCCCACATGCAAAGGTTTTCCCTGTTTTTGCACATGTTAGTGTGATTTCTGCTGGCGCGAATAGGGCGGGGTCTATCTGGGTGAAATCAAAGTTTACAGCTTTGTATATCTCGTAGCTTGTTTTCCCATAATCCTTGCAGTTGCTACTAGGAGCCTTCTCAGCTATCTCCTCAAGTAAACTCTCATCCTCATCAACGATGAAACTCGTAACACCGCCATAAGTCAAAGCATCTTCTGCTCTCCCCATAGCGACTCCTCCATCAGTGTGCACTGGCATCACTGGTGCATAGCCTACTCCGTAGAGTATTTTCTTGGGGTCCAAGCCTAATTGATCCAATCTGAATAATCCTGTCTCGACTATTCTACCTGATATTTGTACCATTCCTGCTAGGCTTGTCGTGGTGGTCATTACCATTACTACGTTTTCAGGTTCGACGTTTGCTCTTTCAGCGATATAGTATGCGGCTGAGTCTGGTGGGAGCTCCTCTGCCTCCATGAGTAAAACTGCAACATCTGACTCGTCCTTATACTCGATTTTCTTGAACACATCTTTTGGCTTCAAAGCCAAGGCTCTAGCTGGACCACTACCGTCAGCAGAATACCCCTCTGGTTTTATCCTCCACCCCGCTAGTTGAGCCCCAAACAAAGCAATAGCTGGATAATCAGTTGAAACATTCACTGTTGGTAACTTTAACCCATCAAAGTCTGCATAACCCAGTTCTGCGGTACCTGCTCCCCCCATGGCTATTCTGGTAACCATTAATCCCGCCTCGTATCCACCGTGGGCTTTTATCCCTGTATCAATTACTGTCGCACCCGAGGGTAGAGTTTCAATTTTTACCCTGTAATATTCTGGGTTTTTTACTAGTTTTTGTGTTAGATTATAAGCAAGCTTGTTTATACTCAGCATCCTAAGAACACACATTAATATTTGATTAAAGTTAGCTATAACCTTTCGGTTAAGTATTTACTATAATTACAATAACTACTAGGCAACTATCGGTTATTTATCTAAAAAATCAACTACTTTGCCTTCCTTTGTCAAAAGATACTTGGCTTGATCGTCTTCAATTTTCTCCTCGACACAAAAACCATCAATAAGTATGTCAAGATGCCATTTCAACGACTTGTTATCTAAATCCATATCATCGCTTATCGCAGAAACTGTGCGGTTTCCCTTATCGATACTTCTCAGAATATCCCGCCTAACTGGATTATTGACTGCTCTCAAATATCTTCGATGCCGTTCCTTTGTCTCAAACATATCATCAGTAACTGTAGATGACTTCTCTGACATAGAATCGCCTAAACAAGTGGTGAAAACAGGATTTTTT
>JAOZIG010000315.1 GCA_026014515.1 Candidatus Bathyarchaeota archaeon
TTGAAACATCAACTATGGCGTCATCTTGGGGTGTTTTCTCGGGTGTTTCATCCATTTTCGCGTCTATTGACATTTGTATTATGCTTCTATAAAGCATTCTATTGTCAGGATAACACGCGACTAGTTAGAGAATCAACAAATTACTCCAAATTATAATTAGAGAGAAAAATGGAAGAATTGTTGTTTATTCTAGTGGGTAGAGGTTCTTTGGGATGTTTTCGTATGTATGTTGGCTTAGGTCTGCTGGTCCAAGTCCTGGGGCGTCAATGACAACTATACTGCCTGCATGGTCGTTGTAGAAGGCTCTGAAATGTACTCTGGACTTTATAGCTACTATTTCTAGGTCATCGAGGCTTAGATTGACAGCTGGGAAGATGGCATCATCGAGCACTTGGTGAAGAGTAGGTGTTAATATTACATGGTTGTTATCTCCGAAGCTTAGAACTGCAGTATAACCGAGTTTACGTGTGTCACCGTGACTCATTGGACCCGATAACACGTATTGGCATTCATCAAGGTAAGTAACCTCACCAGTAATCTCCACAGGCTCACCAGCGTATTTTCCGTTTCTGCCACCAATTTTAACTGTAATCGTTTCCCCCAAGGCAGCGTTTTGCTGTATCATTTTAATCGCTTTTTCATCAGATATGGTAGCTACACAGAAATTACTTGCACCTTGATCCATTAGCTCCTTTAGTATCCAAGTGCTGTCGCCCATGCGGTCGCTGTGGTCAGCTACTATCACTGGAGTCTTGTCCTCTTTGGCTAATTTTATGGCTTCTTTGACGCCTTCCTTTGTCTTGGGTAGTTTTTTACCCGCGAATGGCTCCCGTAGACTCCAGATATAATCTGATACATCTGTTACGATCTTATCTGCTAACGGCTTGTTGTTGTCGGTTACGGCTATCACTGTTGCCCCAACATCAGGCACATCTGCATAAGCGAACCCAAAAGCTACACTAACACAGATACAATCTGGCTCAGTATTCTCCCACCGGAAAGCTCGCTCCATAATCTCCTTAGCGGGATACTCACCGGTTCCCTGATACACACTTGGTGTGATGATTCGTGGTTTCTCGATACTCATAACTGGTTTCAAATCGCCGCGAATCGTCTTAATCATACATTTTGCAGCTATGTAGCCTATCTCTTCGCTGTCAACGTGGGGATAGGTTTTTAGTATGAACACCCCATCCGCTGCATCAGTAAGCTCATGGTCCTCGTTGGCATGAAGGTCCAGTGTAACCATTATGGGCACATCGGGTCCTACTACTTCTCTACATCGTCTTACAACCTCTGCCTCGGGCTTCATGTATCCTTTTGCAGCCATCGCGCCATGGAGGGCGAGTAATACACCGTCTATTGGACCATTTTTCTCCAGTTCACCTGCGATACCCTTGCTATACTTGTCGAAGCACTCCTCTGTGAGCCAACTTCCGCTACTACCGCCTCTGCTTCGGCTTGCTGCAAGTAGTCCCACTAGCTCTACGTTTTCTTCCTCTTCTGATGCTAGGATGAATCCGTTAATATAGTTGGGAATCCCGCGACTACGCGCGAGTATTTCTTTTCCATATTCTACGCCGCCAGCCTCGAAATCCTCTACTGTGGTGGGCTTTGGGCAAAACGTACATGTCTCGTGACTAAAAGATGCGACACCAATTCTCAACACTGTCACCTAAACATGATACTAATCATGAGGATAAAACAATACCCCGTAAAAATGGAGTCTAGGAACTAGAGGCTTACCTCAGCCGATTTCTTACCAGACATGTAATCTATACGGATTCTACCAACCGCGGTGGATGGGATTCCCTCGCTGTTTATCATACGATCCATTATAGACTCTGGTTCAGGCTCAATCTGGTTTACCATAGCCCTGAAAACATGGCGCTTGGTCTCAAGGTCTTCTATGAACTCTATTTTCCCCTTGAACATGACTGATGCGTAGAGGTGGCTGCATTGTCCCTTGTGGTATCCATGGTCAAGCAAGGCTTGCCCCCAGACAACTGGACTGGCTCTCATATAGTCGAGTTTCTTACCCTCCGAGGCGCTGTGGAAATAGATACAGTTTTCCTCTTCATCATAAGCATGGCTCAGAGACACTAGATAGGGTTCACCGTCTTTCACCAAGGCAAGTGTGACATAATCGGTTTCCAGTAGTATCTTCTTCAGCTTCTCAGGGTCTTTGATCTCTTTATCCTGTCTTCGTATATGATAACGCATACCCTTTCCATGCAACGGGTCTATAAAAGTTAAAAACAAAGAAGACAAACACAGGGCATGAGCCCACACGCACTCACCATAGACTACATCAGAGTGCTAATCGCGTTAGCGATGCTGGGCTACGCCTCATACAAGGACATCAAGACACGCGAAATACATGATATTGTCTGGATAATACCATCGGGCATCGGGTTACTGATAGACGCCTATGAGATATACATCGGAGACCTGTCAATCACAGGGGCACTCTATAACATCGGGTTCATGGTCATCCTATCAGGAATCCTCTGGTATCTGAGCCTCTTCGGGGAAGCAGACCTGATAGCATTCGTAGCATTATCAGTGATCCACCCAAGAGCACCCCTATTCGGATACATCGGATACACGCCATTACTGTTCTCGTTTACTATGATAGCGAACTCTGCTATCGCGGGGGTCTTGATGGCTTTCTACACCCTAATAGCAAACCTAACTCAAGCCGGTAATGCGAACCTATTCGAGCGACATGAAGATATCTCAGTTCTCAAGAAGATCGCGTTGCTCTTTACTGGGCGAAACATACCAGTGAAAAATCTCAGAGGACCACCTTTTGAGTATCCATTAGAGGTTAGGGGAGAGCTTGTGCTAAAACCAGATATTTTCGATGATGATGAGGCACGTAAAGCCTTCAGGTATCTCCGTGAGAGGGGAGTAAAAAGGGTCTGGGTCTCATCGACGCTGCCGTATATTGTTGTGTTGCTTGTGGGTTATGTATTATCGGTGGTTGTGGGTGATTTGATGTTCACCATCATGTCTATGCTTCTCTTGTAAGGATGACACCGGGTCTAGACCCAGAGTGAACTCCATCATCAACAACAATCTTACCGTTCACCAAGACATAGGGTAAGCCCGTGGGGTAGGTAGTTGTTAACTCAGGGTGACCAGTGTGATCCAGTTTCTCCAAGTCCATCAACACGATATCCGCGTAGCCACTCGGCAACAAGGTGCCACGGTCCTTTAGTTTGTATGTTTTCGCGGGGATGGTTGATGTCTTCTGGACTGCTTGCTCCATTGTGAGGAAGGTGCTGTCTCGTACGTATCGCATGAAGAACTTGGGGTAGCCGCTGAATGTGTCTGGTAGCGGTGTGGCGTATGGTGGGTTCCTGTACATCACATCCTTGTCATCCATGATTCCAACGTCCAGACCCGCTGTGCCTAGTCTGTGTTTGAAGAACTCCTTCATCTGTGCCTCGATTCCACGGTAATCAGTGTGAGCCCCCATACTATCAGGGTCAAGCACAATGAGATCACATAACGTGTTCCATGCATCTTTTCCATGTATCTTTGATGCCTCGGCTAGGGTTTTTCCCGCGTATTCTGGGTTCTTGTGGGTTACTATCTTGAAGTTCTCCGCCCAGTGTGGGTTCACACATGGGTTGATAACAAGTCGCTGGAATAGTTTGCCTTGTTCTATCTCGTCCCAAGCTTTCTGTCTGAACTCATCTATCTTTAACCACTCGACAAGCTTCTCTCGACTACCAAGAAGCCTGAGCCACTGGGTGAAGTGGAGGCTACAGAGGTAGGGGAATGGTTCCCAGCACTCCCATGGGATAACATCAAAGTTGATGTCCAAGCCCTCCTCAAGGGCATCATCTATGGGCTTCAATGTAGCTTGCCCTATCGATGCGCCTATCTCTGGAGTCATAGGTGGTACGGTGTGCCAGCCGGGTGCAAGGTGGGCGATGTTCATGCGTACCCCTGTTTTGCGCGCGGTCTCGATTACTTCTTTGATTCCCTCGATGGGTTCTGCGCTGTATGAGCCCATCTTGATGTTGCGTCTTCGCCCTGTTCTTCTCCAGTGGGGAACATAGATACCATTGTATTCTTTGAGGACCGCCACACATTCATCAACCTCCTCTCTTGAAGCGAATACATCAGGATCATAATCAAGTCCTATACTGAACCCTCTGCAACCTTCAGCCATAGCTTGATGGATCAGTTCCTTCATCTCGGATACTTCCGCGGGTTTGGCTTCTCGTTTATAGTCCTCGCCCATTACACAATACTTGATGGTACCATGTCCAACAAGGGGAACATAGTTGATGCCGATTCCCTGTTTTCTCAGAAGCTCAAAGTGCTCGCCCATGGTCTTGTAATCTAGTTTCCATCCAAACTTGGCTTCGTGAAGCTCGT
>JAOZIG010000146.1 GCA_026014515.1 Candidatus Bathyarchaeota archaeon
ACACGGTTACGGTTTTCAAGTCGGTAGGGATAGCGATTCAGGATAGCAGCGTCTCGAATCTGGTGCTCAGGAAACTGGGTTACTAGTTTTATTTTCTTGTATCTGTTTCTGGTTTTTGTTGTTCACGGTTTGGTTTTACCCTGTAGTTATGACTATAGCCTATGAGTCGAATCAGTTTATGTGAGAAGTTTCTGGACCAATACCAGACAGAAGAAGACCCCTTTGACTGGATCGTAGTATACGACTTTATTGGGTTAAAACCAAATCCACGTTTCTGGAAGAACCTGGAGAAGATGATGGGGTTAAGCACAGTAAAACGGTTACAATACAGTGTATTGATCGCGGCTAATGAGGGTGATGCGAAAGCAGCAGCGCGTTTAGCTGATTATTATGGTGCGGATACGGTTGTTTTTCGTTGTAATAGATGGCTGGAGGGGTAGTACGTACTACAGTGGAGTATTAACTACAGGGTAATAGACGAGATGGGATAGTATTGACTACAGGGTAGTTCCAACTATAGGATAGTCATGACTATCGGATGTGAAAGGAAAGGGGATAGTACGTACTATAGGGTAGTAGGTACTACACTGTAGTCATGACTACCGGATAAGAAGCTTCTAGGGGATAGTTGCCACTACACTGTAGTTCTAACAACCGGTTAAGCTAGTATGCTATCGGAGGCTGTAGTTGTAACTACCCTATAGCACCAACTACACTGTAGCAGGTACTACACTATAGTCATAACTACCCCCATGGAGGACAACCCGCATTGTTTTATCCCAGAAACGCCATTGATCACAGATTCATCGTTTCGAGGTGCAATGAAACGCCAAAAAAATTCAAAGTAACCATAGACACCGACCACTGCAAAGGTTGCCTTCTATGCGTACACGTATGCAATACCCGTAGGGGAAAGATTCTGAAAGAATCAGAACAAAAAACAGCGCTGGGAGGCACCCAGCCAATAGTAGTCGGAACCTGTATCGGCTGCAGATGGTGCGAAAGATACTGCCCGGATTTCGCCATAAACGTGGAGGAGATCACTGATGCTTAAACCCGGAAGACATCTAGTCTTGGGAAACATCGCCTGTGCCGAGGGCGCCATCAGGGCAGGATGTAAATTCTTCGCAGGCTACCCCATCACGCCGGCAAGCGAGATCAGCCACCACATCAGCGGTGAGCTACCAAAGGTGGGGGGAGTCTTTATGCAGATGGAGGACGAGATAGCCAGTATAGCAAGCATAATTGGAGCCTCATGGGCTGGAGCCAAGTCCATGACCGCTACAAGCGGACCCGGATATGACTTGATGATGGAGAACGTAGGCTATGCTCATATGACTGAGACGCCCTTGGTGCTTGTTAACGTCCAGCGTAGTGGACCAAGCACAGGACAGTCAACGGACCCTAGCCAGCAGGATATTTATCAAGCCAAGTATGGTAGCCACGGCGACTATGAGGTGATCGCCATAACACCTTGGAGCGTGCAGGAGATGTTTGACCTCACAGTCAGGGCATTCAACCTAGCTGAGACCTATAGGACTCCGGTTATGTTGATGAGTGATGGTTTGATTGGGCATATACAGGAGAAGCTTATCGTACCTGAGAAGGTGGAGGTGGTTGACCGTAAGAAGCCAACTAGTATGGATTGTACCCCATGGGGCACTGATGACCCTAGTGGTGTGCCTGAGATGCCTGCCTTCGGGGAGGGACACAGGTTACTTGTTACGGGTAGCACTCACAGGCCTGATGGTGTGCGTAACTTTGCACCCGAGTATCACCAGAAGATCGTTTACAGGATCAGGGACAAAATTCTTAACGCGGAGCCCAAGATCAGGGACATTCACACCGAGCACATGGATGACGCCAAAGTAGCGGTGTTAAGCTTCGGTGCATCTGCTCGTCCAAGTATAGAGGCCGTTGAACAGGCGAGAAAAGCTGGTATCAAGGCTGGTTTGTATCGTTTGAAGACCATATGGCCGTTCCCAGAGGAGCCTGTTCGTGAACTTGCTGAACAGGTTGATACCATTATCGTGGTTGAGATGAACGTGGGTAAGCTGGTGAAGGAAGTTGAGCGAGTAGTCTGTGGTAGAGCCAAGGTTGTCTCTCTTGGAAAAGTAGGAGGACAGCTACCGTTGGCTAGTGAAGTATATGAAACCATAAGGAGGAATGCATGATGAAGACATTATTCGAGTACAGAGACCAATATGTACGTAGTCAGCCCTCGGCTTTCTGCCCCGGCTGCGGTGGAGGAATAATACTCAACTGCTTCCTACGGGCAATTGATGACCTTGGACTAGACCAAGACAAGATACTAGCTGTTTCCGGTATAGGCTGCACTGCTTGGATACCAAGCCCCAACTTTAACGGAGACACATTGCACACGACACACGGTAGAGCCATCGCTTTCGCAACAGGCGCCAAGGCGTTTAACCCAGACCTGACCACCGTTGTTTTCACTGGAGACGGCGACGGTGCGGGTATCGGTGGAAACCATCTGATACACGCGGCTCGCCGTAACATCAACCTCAAGGTAATACTGGTCAACAACATGAGCTATGCTATGACCGGTGGACAGATCGCGCCAACCACAATGCATGGTGAGACCACTGTCACGAGCCCTTATGGTAACCCTGAGTTCCCATTTGATATTACTCAGCTTGTGAAAGCTGCTGGTGCAAGCTATGTGGCGAAGTGGAGCACATATCACGTGATTGAGCTTACGAATGCCATCAAGGAGGCACTTCAGCACAAAGGCTTTGGCTTCATAGAAGTACTCAGCCAGTGCCCAACACAACAGCGCCGGATATTCAACCTGCGTGGACCACTTGATAGCCTGCCTCCAAGGATTCTAGACATGTTTATGGAGAGCACCTATAACAGGAACCGGGAATCCAAGGGAGGATACCTTTACGCGGTTCCAGCTTCAAACCCCAAGAAGACTCTTGACATGGTTTCTGGTCTTGGCTCTGCTAAGATCGTTGATCATATGGGTTTTGGTCAAGTTGTACGTGTTGATAACCCTGATACTGATGAGTTGAGGGGTAAGCTTGAGGCTCTAGGTGAGGTCAAGTATGTGGCTGATCACATGGAGAAGAAGATCGAGTTAGGTCTCTTTGAGAAGTATGAGCGCCCAGAGTTAACTGATAGCTTGCAGGAGATAATCCGCAAGGCACGAGGTGAACAATAATGCAGCAGAACATACTAATCAGCGGAACCGGTGGACAGGGAGTCATCGCGTCAGGTGAGTTCCTAAGCAGCGCCCTATTCATGAAGGACTATGAGATCATGTTCAGCAGGAGCTACGGTGCCTCTGCGCGTGGCGGTGCCTGTATGAGCCAGATTATGGCTGCAGATCATGTCATCAATGATCTTCAGTTTGAAGCCAGCGATATTCTATTGTGCCTGAGTCTTCCAGCGTTCAAGAAGTATATGCCCATGGCGAAGAAAGGTTCACTGATCATCGTTGACACCCACGTCTATGAACGAGCAGATAAAATCAGAGACGACGTAGTGATCATTCAGGTGCCCGCCCGAGATATCGCGGTTAAGCTGGGTAACCAGATTGTCGCCAACATGGTGATGCTTGGGGCGCTCTCAAAGCGTTCTGAGATGGTAAACTTGGAGCTATTGAAGGAAGCTGTAAACACCAATATGCGTGAGTCCATGAGGGACATCAACCTAAAGGCGCTCCAGCAAGGCCATGATTCAGTCTAGGGATACAGCATGAGTCGTGAGTACCCATCTCAGCCTATTCCCGGCGTAGCAGCTGTTACTATCCATGATGGGAAAGTGTTGCTTGCTGTGCGGGGTAAGCCTCCTAGTTATGGTAAGTGGGGGATTCCAGGTGGAGCAGTTGAGGTGGGTGAGACTCTTCATGATGCGGTTCGGCGTGAGGTCTTGGAGGAGACCAGTGTTCATGTTGAGCCGGTTAAGTTGATCACTGTTTTTGATTCCATCAACAGGGATGATGATGGACGTGTTCATTATCACTATATCTTGTTTGAGTATCTCTGTAGGTATGTTTCTGGGGAGGTTCATGCGAGTAGTGATGCTCCTGATGCGCGTTGGGTGGCTTTTGATGAGCTAGATTATTTTGATGTTATGCCTAGTACCCGTCGTTTTATTGACCGGGTTCTAAAAGAGAACAACCTGATCTAACCAAATGGTTAAATACCATCGCTTCTTGTTTCCATTTGGATTATTATGGTTAACGTAGATGTCGAGATAGACGCAAAAGGCTTGTACTGCCCAATGCCTATCGTGAAACTCAAAAAAGCAACAAAAACAATGACTGAAGGACAGGTAGTCAAAATTGTTGCAACAGATCCAGGCAGCAAGAGAGACATACCAGCCTGGGCAAACAAGACTGGAGCCGAGATCCTTGAAACCAACGA
>JAOZIG010000398.1 GCA_026014515.1 Candidatus Bathyarchaeota archaeon
TCTTCTGGTGACTTGGTGCCGTCTGATATAGTGGTGTGGGCGTGTACGTTTCCACGGTACCAGTTTCCGGGCGCTGAAAACGGGTTGATATATTCACGTTTCTAATTAATTCAAAACATACTAGCCTCATCCACGTATATGATTATCCACAATAGCAGCCTAATTACTGGTCTTAATATAGAAAAAATAGACCAAGACACATGATAAGAAAAGAAGAAAAATGAAGAAAACGGGGTGAACATCCAACTCAATAGTTCCTTTGTATGTATCCCTTAGATCACCCAATAAATCAGAGTCAAAAACATTCAGCGGTGTTTTTCCCCACTCCTCCCAAAACACCGAATATTTCCCATCCTCTTCACTGAGATACACAACGTATTCCTGTCCCTCATCAAACCGTACCGGTGTAGGGGTTGTTTTCTTTTGGACTCCTTCTCCAGTTGTTATACTGAACTCTTCAGGAATGGTTCCTTTGATAGCCTCCAGAGACTCAAAATTATACAATGTGCGATAGGTCTCAATTTCGACACTCGTCACCTTGCATATTACTATTATATCCGCGTTTTCCGCCATGAATTCATCTGTGGGCGGTTCACTTGTGGCTATTGATCCCTCTATTGTCCATGTTGATAACCCAACTGATACCAAAATCAACGTTAATATCAAATAGGAAATCTTTTTTCTCATCGTTTTCCCTTTGCTATCTGGATATTATAGTATTTATTAATAATAAATTGTTACAAGGCTTTTCTCATAAACTTTAAGAATAATGATCCATCCTCCTATGAGATTCAATAATGGGTATGTTAGACGACGTTAAGATACTTGACTTCACCCACGTATACTTCGGACCCTACGCCACCATGACAATGGCTGACATGGGAGCCGAGGTCATAAAGATCGAGCCCCCATGGGGCGAAATGACGAGGATGAGCGCCGAGACCTACGGAGGCATCAGCAGCACCTACCACAGCCTAAACAGAAACAAGAGAAGCCTAGCCCTCAACATGAAGGACCCCAAGGCAATCGAGATCATCAAGGAACTGGTAAAGGAAAGCGACATCATCATCGAGAACTTTAAACGCGGAACCCTCAACAAGCTGGGACTCAGCTACGAGGACGCCAAGAAACTCAACCCAAAGATCATATACGCAAGCCTAAGCGGCTTCGGACTCACAGGACCATACATGCCACGCACAAGCTACGCACCTATCGCAGAGAGCTACAGCGGATGGACACGTATGACCGCCGACAACGTTGAGCCCGGCAGCAAGCCAGTTGTTCCAGCAGCCTTCCACGGCGACCTAGACCCAGGACTCTACGCCGTAATCGCGTGCCTAGGTGCACTTCGCCACAGGGACAGGACAGGCGAGGGACAGCTAATCGACGTAGCACAGCTTGATGTCATGCTTGCACAGGAAGGAGTACAGATCGCGGGATACACACTGGGTGGCAAACTCCCACACCAGAGGGACCAGATGCCAGGACCAAGGACATGGGGTAACTTCATGTGCGTTGATGACTGGGTGTTTATCGCAGCCGATCCCCAGATGCATAGCCGTTTGATGATGGCTATGGAGGTCGATGACCTAGGCGTAGGCAGTGAGGTACTAGAAGAATGGCTAAAGGACAAGAAGGTAGACGATGTAGTCGAGCTACTAGCCAACGCAGGTGTCCCAGTAGCCAAGGTACCAAGCATCGCAGGTGCAATCGAGGACCCACACGTCAAGGCGCGTGGAACCATCATCGAGTACGAGCACAAGACAGCTGGAAAGATCAGATTAGCAGGTTTCCCTGTTAAGATGGAAAAGACTCCAGCAGAGTACAGGTATGGTGCACCCAGCCTAGGCGAGCACTCGGCGGAGATACTCAAAGAGAAGCTTGGCTATACTGACGAGCAGATCGAGGAGCTTCGCAAGTCCGGTACAGTGGTTATCTACAAGTAACCACCCCATCTTTCTTTTAATAACCTCTAAATTCTCAGTATCTTTTCATTAATTATGTCTGGGTTCACTGAGCAGCGCCAGAGGATGGTTGACAGATATAAACGAGCCGGCTACATCAAGTCAAAGCGTGTCGAGGAAGCCATCAACGCTGTGCCCAGAGAACTATTCATGGACAAACGATACCGAGACTATGCTTATCATGATCAGCCTTTTCCCATCCCCGGTGATGGGCGTCAAACCATCAGTGCCCCGTATATGTATCCAGTCACATATGAACCACTGAAACTCCAGCCGGGACAACGATTCCTTGAGATAGGCACAGGCTCAGGATATGGAGCAGCTATCGCGAGAGAGCTAGTAGACTCAAGCGGCTTGGTTGTAACCGTGGAGATCAACCCAGAAACCTATCGTTTTGCACGAGAAAACCTGACTAAGGCTGGATATAATGATGTTGAGGTAATTCTGGGTGATGGAACCCTCGGTTACCCTGAGCTTGCTCCCTATGATGCTGTCAGCATTACAGCTAGTACCCCTGATATACCTCCGCCCATCTATCAGCAGATGGCTCAACAAAGCCGATTAATCGCTCCAGTGGGTAACCCGGGGCATTATGGTCAGGACCTTTTATTGTATGAAAGGTTTGGCGCAGAGTCCTCAAAGCGTAAATTAATGAGCGTAGTATATGTGCCTCTCATCGGTAAGTATGGTTTTCCGGGTTAATTGGTTAGAGTTAAATCCTATGCTGTTACTCAAAAGATGAAATGAGAGCCGGAGTAGTCTCACGAACCGACGCTGAGAAAGCCCTTGAAACCACGAAACAGATCATCGCATACCTTGAATCACAAGGTGTTGATGTCGTCGTTGAGACAGATACTGCTCTAGCCCTTGAACTAGAAGACCATAACACCAATCTCCAAGACTTGGATGGAGACTTTGTTATAACTGTAGGCGGTGACGGCACAATTCTACGAGCCGCCATGGAGATGAGGACGGCAACCACACCAATATTCGGCGTCAACATGGGTAGACGCGGTTTCCTCAGCGAGGTTCCACCAGAAGGAATCGAGCACGCCATACAGAAAGTGCTTGACGGAGACTATTTCATCGAGGATAGCCTCAAGGTAAAAAGCTGGGGCTTGGGAATAACTGATGTTTTCCCAGATGCCCTCAACGAGGTCTTGATCGCCAGCAGTCTCCCAAGCAAGATGCTTTTACTGAGACTGAGCATCGACGGCGAGTTTATCACCGATATTCAGGCAGACGGCGCGATAATCAGCAGCCCAACAGGCTCAACAGCATACAACATGTCCGCTGGAGGCGCCATTGTGGCTCCCACTGTAGACGCCTTGAGCCTAACAGTGATTTGTCCATATAGTTACTTCAGGAGCCTTGTTTTCCCCGCATCTTCAACGGTCAGGATAGAGCTTCTCAAGCCACAGACAGATGGTATGGCGATCATCGATGGGCGAAGCTATATCGCGTTGAAGCCGGGCTCAGTGGTTGAGGCTACCATGAGTGAAAGTGTTACGCGTTTCATCAGGTTCAAGCCCTTCTACTCAAGGATACAGAAACGCCTGATGCATCTTCAGACAAGTTGATGAAAGTGACAACCCTAGTACTCGATACCAGCGCCTTCATCCAAGGCTACACGGCGAGCGACACAGAAACTATTCTCTACACCACTCCAATGGTGCTTGATGAGATAAGAGACGATATGGCGCGGATACGTGCTGAAAACTGGAGACACACAGGTAAACTAATAGTAGAGATGCCCAGCGAGGCATCGACAAAACATATTTTGGCACAGGCTAAGCGGATAGGTGAGGCACAATCCCTCTCTGAGACTGATATCAGTGTACTAGCTCTTACCCATCAACTGGATGAAGCAACACTAATCTCAGATGATTATAGTGTACAGAACCTCGCAGACGAGATAGGGCTCAACTACCGGGGTATGAACACCCGGGGCATCAAACGCAGGTTCCAGTGGATACACTACTGCCCCGGATGCAGAAAACAATACACAACGCCACAAGAAGACAATAGATGTCCCATCTGTGGAACAGAGCTAAAGAGAAAACCGGGAAAAAAGTCTAGGCGTCGAGGCGGGGAATAAACAACCCAGAACCCTGCTCAGCCAATACGTGCTCATCATCCATTACGATGTTTCCCCTGATGATACTCATGGTTGGCCAGCCTTTCACCTTCACTCCATCATAAGGAGTCCAGCCACAAGCCGTAATCTGATCATCGTTAGTAATCTTCTTCTCCAAACCCATATCAACGACGACGAAATCAGCGTCAGCACCCGGAGCAATAACCCCTTTCCGGGGATAGATACCATATATCTGGGCTGGTCGCTCTGCAGATACAGCTGAGAGCCGTTCAAGGGTAAGCCAGCCCTCAGAGACTCCGTTCAACAGCATGGGCAGATAGGTT
>JAOZIG010000238.1 GCA_026014515.1 Candidatus Bathyarchaeota archaeon
TACATCTCATTATATGTTTTGGGGGGCATCGTTGGCAGTTCGTTAGCCACCAGAACCGTTGAGACTAAGAATATCACACGCTTCGGGGTACTAACAGGAGTTATGGGTTTCTTCATCCAGCAGATTGTATCTTTCATCTTTTTCGGGGCAGGTGTACTAGGTGATACCTATACGATGTTTGCGTTAGTTGGTGGCTCCATCATGGGCTCAATGTTTACCAGACAGAATAGAAGACGTCAAGAAAAAGAACTAAGAAAAGAGTTGAAAGAAAAGGAAGCCGAGACGCCTGTTGAGGAGCTCTCTGAGGAAGAGGCTTAACGCCTCAACACAAGACCAGCTCTAGCGCCTGTATGTTTTCCGTCTTCTAATGTTACAGCGCCGTTTACCACTAGGTGTATTATTCCCTCTGGGAATCTTTTTGTTGCCTCAGCTGGTACGAAGTCAGATTTATCGAGAACCGTATCTGGGTTGAAGACCATTATATCAGCCTTAAAGCCCGGAGCCAAAAGTCCCCTGTCACGTAGGCCAAGTGTCTGGGCTGGTAGGCTTGTCATTTTTCGTACAGCGTCTTCCAGTGTCAGTACGTGTTTTTCACGTACGTATCTGCCGAGGACTCTGGGGAATGTTCCATAGTATCTTGGGTGTGGTGCTGGCTGGTGTTTGTTGATTATTCCAGTTGGTTTATGTACACTGCCATCTGTACCGAAAGCCACCCATGGCTGTTTCATTATTAGTTCTATGTTTTCCTCGCTCTGGTTGAAGTTGACTATACTGAAACCACCCTTTACCTTACCTGATAATACAGCTTCAAGGTGGTCCTTCAACAACTCAATTGCACAGTCTAGGGGGTCCTGTTTCCGTATCTTGGAGACATCAGCGATAGTCTTGCTAACCATCTCTGGATCTAATGGGTAACTACTGATGAGGGCTGCCTCGGGTCCACCGCGGTCATCCATGGATACTGCTAAGCCCTCCTTGATCTTTTCAACTATCTCGGGGTCGTTGAGGCGTTTTGCTAGTTCTTCTGGTCCGCCCTCGTTTGCCCATTTTGGTATCCATGCGCCTAGTCCAGTGCCACTGGCGTTGTATGGGTACTGGTCTGCTGTTACCATGAGTCCTTCTTCTCGTGCCTCGTTCACTAGCTCAATGAGTCGTGGGCACTGGTCGAAGAATCTGCGTGAGAGTACCTTGAAGTGGCTGATGTTTACAGGTATCTTTGCTTCCCTGCTTATCCTGATTATCTCCTCTATTGCTGAGACTGGGTCGCCTCTATCCCCCTCATCTCTTACGTGGCTTGTATAGAATCCTCCGTACTTGGCTGCTATCTTACTGACCTCAATAACTTCCTCGGTAGAGGCATAGCTCTGGGGGTCATATCTGAGACCTGTGGTGATGCCTCGGCAACCAGCCTTCATAGCGATCTCTACCTGTTTCTTCATCTCTTCAAGCTCGGCTGGTGTCGGTGCACGCATCGCCATCCCCATCACGTATTGTCTGACTGTGCCGAAACCGATCAATGGGGCAACATTGATTGAGATCCTTTCCGACTCCAATAACGCATAGTATTCCTCAACCGTACTCCAGTTGACATCTATCCCAGCCTCCTCAAGGAATGGCTGGGTTCGTCTCATGTATTCTCTCATTTCCTCGTTGAGGGGGGCTGTTCCTGAGCCGCAGCTTGGGAAAGTAGTGGTACTGACACCCATATGGACCTTGGATGTGGCTTCCCGGTCCACAAGTATCGTTGAGTCACTATGGTCATGGAGATCGATTACACCGGGTGATACAGCATATCCCTTGGCGTCTATGGTCTTAGCTGCATCTTGTGCTATGTAGCCTATTTCCACGATTTCCCCGTTTTTTACAGCGATATCTGCTTTGAACCAGGGGTTGCCCGTTCCTGTGATTATTTTTCCGTTCCTGATGATTAGGTCGAACATGAACTATCTGGCTACAGTATTGAATCCAGTGTTTTTATGGTCATTGGGTGCACGGCTGATAATAGACGTTAAAAGCCTATAGATTTGAGAATATTTGACGTAAATTGCCCAGTGATTTTGTTCTCGGTGTTGACGGTGGCGGTACATGGACCAGATGTGTAGTAATGAATCTCAAAGGAGAAGTGGTTTCCACTGGGCGCTCAGGGCCATCAAACCCCATAACCATGGGCGTAGACGACGCCATAGCCAATATCTTGGAGGCGGTTGATCTCGCGATGACGGGTGCTGGTGTCTTTGAGTTTAAGGCTAGTGTATTGGGGCTTGCTGGTATAGCGCGTTCCTATCTGAGGGAGGAGATCGCGTCAAGGCTTCCAGACAGCTATGGTAAAACCATGTTAGTGTCTGATGCTCGTTCTGCATTAGCTGGAGCTACAGGCTCTAAACCGGGTGTTGTAGTAATCGCTGGGACAGGCTCCATTGCTTATGGTATTAATGAGGCTGGCTCTGAGGCTAGAGCAGGAGGTTGGGGTTGGAGGCTAGGCGACGAGGGAAGCGGGTACACTATTGGGAATAACGCGGTTATAGCGGCTCTAAGAGCATATGACGGCTCTGGGCCATCAACGGTTCTCCTTGAATGGATACTCGACAAGCTTGGGCTCAGTGATGCTAATGATATTATTGACTGGACGTATGCAAAGGATCGACAGCCGAGACACTTTGCAGAGTTTGTGCCTTTTGTAAAGAAAGCTGAACGAGAAGGAGACCGTGTAGCGGCTGATATAATGTATGATGCAGGAACAGAGCTAGGAAGAGTTACACAGGCAGTTATCAAGCGGCTTAATCTTCGGGGGGGTTTCCCGGTGGCTTGTTGTGGTGGTGTATTTCTGCAGCCGAATCGTTACAATGTTGCGTTTGAGAAGACTGTGCGTCAGGTAGCTGGTAAATGTGATTTTATTGAGCCCTTGTTTAGCCCGACTGTAGGTTCTGGTTTGTTGGCGTTGGAGTCTGTTGGGGTGGTTGTAGGTGATGATGTGCTTGCTGGGGTTGATGAGAGTTTGAGGTGTCTCGATGACTAAGATAACAGAGGAACGTAACCCAGTCTCTATTGGAATTGATGCGAAGCCAATCCCTGAGATTCTAGAAATAATCAACACATTGGACAAGAAGATACCCGAAGCCATAGAAGTAGAGATTCCGCGCATCACGAAAGCAGCAGAACTAGTATACTCAACACTATGTCAAGGTGGCGACGTATTCCTTGTTGGTGCTGGTACCAGTGGGCGGCTCTGTGTCTTGGAGGCATCAGAGATCCCCCCCACCTTTGGATTGCCACCTGAACGCATCAGGGGGGTAATCGCTGGCGGAGAAAGGGCGATCAGGTTCTCTGTTGAGGCAGCTGAGGATGATCGAGTGAAAGCAGGGGAGGAGTTGCTGGGTCTTGGTTTGTCTCAGAAGGATATGGTTATTGGTGTAACTGCATCGGGGTCAACGCCTTTTGTTCTTGGAGCCGTTGAGAAGGCGAGGGAGATAGGTGCAAAGACCGCTGGTGTATCCTGTAACCGTGATTCTTTGCTCTCGGGGCTTGTTGATGTTGGGGTCGAGGTGGTAGTAGGAGCAGAGATTGTAGCTGGTTCTACGCGTATGAGGGCTGGTACTGCTCAGAAGATGGTTTTGAACATGATGACCACTGCTGCCATGATTAAGCTTGGGCTTGTTTATGATGGTTACATGGTGGGGGTTCAGGCATCCAACAGTAAGCTACGGGAACGGAGCAAGAGAATGGTATCCGAGATAACAGAAGCCTCAATTGAAACAGCGGCGAAGGCTTTGGAGGTATCAAGCTGGGATGTGCGGGTTGCCCTTGTGCATATTTTGACTGGGCTCAGCGTAGAGGAAGCCAAGAGGAGACTTGGTGAACAGGGTATCAGGGAGATAATTGGTGAATAATTTGAATGTGCTGAATGGCGTCGATGTATTACTCAAAGAACCAAAGAAGTATCTAGAATCAGATCACGTGGGGCTTATCACAAACCCAACGGGTGTGACACTTGGACTAGACTCCACGCTGGATGTATTCTATGACCACCCAGACATCAAACTAGAAGCCATCTTCGGACCAGAGCATGGAGCAAGAGGCGATATACAGGACGCCTTGGATGTATCAAGTCATGTTGATGAACGCACAGGGTTACCAGTGTATAGTCTCTATGGTGATCATCGTTCCCCAACAGCTGAGATGCTTGACGGCTTGGATACACTGGTCTTTGATATCATGGACTGTGGAGGACGTTTCTACACCTACGTGATGACTTTAACCCTATGCATGGAGTCAGCCAAAAAACACGGGCTACGGGTGGTGGTGCTTGACCGACCAGACCCTATAAACGGTGTATCTGTTGAGGGAAATATACTGGAACCAGACTATGCATCATTCATT
>JAOZIG010000165.1 GCA_026014515.1 Candidatus Bathyarchaeota archaeon
TATCTTTTCGTAGTCCACGTTCTCGACGTAGCTGTCTCCTAGATAATAGATGAAACCGGGTTGACTTACCACTGATATTCCGAGGCGCTTGATGGTCTCTATGTTCTCGGGGCTAGGGTGATAGGCGTGGATGATCTGGAACCTTCTGCCATTGATGGGTTTCAGTTTATCTGTCTTATCGTATGCCTCAAGCACCACATCCATGGCTGCTCCTCCACAGGTATGAACCCCCATACGGGTACCATTCAGGTTCACTGCGTCAACTACTTCTTGGAAATCCTCTGGTGTCATGATACGCAAACCACAGTTATCGGGTTCCCCCGGGTAAGACTCACGAGTATAAGCTGTCTTGCCACCGTATCCGCCATCCATGAACATCTTGAGTCCAAAGAACTTGAGCAACCCTGTGCCGAAGTTGTTCTTCCACTGGAACTCCTCTATACGCTTGACTAACTCTGGTACAGTAATCTCCTTGTAGTTGCCCATGTACATCATGTTTGTTCTAACCGTGAGCCTATCTTCAACCTCTGCCTGTTGATATGCCCTCATCTCAATGGGTGTCAAACCGGGCTCAATAACACCCGTTATGCCTACTTTGTTGAACTCATGGCAAGCTGTCTCCACAGCGTCAACAAGAATATCCTCTGTCTCCATTGGCATGATGCTTGTGATGAGGCTTAACGCTGGTAACTCCTCAAGCATACCCGTGGGCTCACCTTTCTCATCTTTCGCTACCTTACCCCCGGGAGGTGAAGGCGTATCCCTTGTTATTCCAGCGATTTCAAGAGCCTTTGAGTTGACTACTGCTAGATGCTCACATACCCTGAACAAGACCACTGGGTTATCAGGGGCTATCTCATCAAAGTCCTCTTTCACAGGATACCTGTGTTCAGTGAGTCTTACTTGGTCCCAGCCTCTTCCAATGATCCAGTCACCGGGCTTCGCCAATTCTACCTTCTTTTTTACCTCTTCTTGGAGGTCTTTGATGCTGGTGATTGGCGGTGATCTGCAGTTTATCTGCTGTAGGGCTTTGCCCACCCACTGCATGTGTATGTGGCTATCTATGAGCCCCGGTGTCACCGATTTTCCCTTAAGGTCGATTACCTTGGTTTCTGGTCCAGCGTAGCTTAACGCTGCATCGTCGTCTCCAACATAGGTAAACTTTCCATCGCGGACTGCTACTGCTTCGACAATATCGTCGTCTGGATTGACTGTGATTATTTTTCCATTATACAAAATCAGGTCTGCGGGTATTTTCTCCGGCATACTGTATCATAGTACTGTGATGGTTACCCGTAAAAGCCTATTCAAAGGGGTGCTCAACGTTTACATAAAAATAGGACAATATTTTCGACAAATGTTCCACCTATATCAATGCGTTTAAAAGACCTGTCTATTGAATGGCAAGCTATTCAAAACAAACAAGGTGAAACCATTGATTGACAGATACACTGCGGCTATAATCCAGTTCCGAAGAATCGACCCAGAAGAGATACCGGATGTGGCTGAGAGGAGAAAAGCAAACCTCAAGAACGTCTTGGCAAGCTTCAGCAGCCTAGAAACATGGGACGTAATAGATCCCGTAAAACTCGTTGTACTCCCAGAGAACATACTGAGGCACGAGTTTGACACCAAGGACCCAAACCAGACACAGGCAGACAGGGTCGCCACCGCAGTAAGTATCCCCGGAGAGGAAACAGACGCAATAGCCGAGAAGGCAAAACAATACAATACCTATGTCAGTGCGAGTATCCACGAGAAGGACCCCAAGTACCCTGAATACTTCTTGAATACAGCCTTCATCATGAACCCAAAGGGCAAGATCATCCTCAAGTACCGAAAGATCAACCCATGGATACCCCTAGAGTTATCCACAAGCCCCCACGACATGATGCCTGAATACAAGGAACCCATGTTTCCAGTAGTAGAAACCGAGCTGGGAAACCTTGCCTGCTACGTCTGTTATGACCAGTTCTTCCCCGAGGTAGCAAGACAGCTTGCCTTCAATGGTGCAGAGGTACTCCTTAAGCCCACCATATTCCCGCCATATCCCCAGCACATGAACTACGAGCCATATGACTGGTATACCACTGTGAATAAGATGAGAAGCATCGAGAACATGGTCTATGGCTTGAACGCCAACGGAGCCAAGTACGGAAACAGCCAGATAGTAGACTACTTGGGCAGAATATTGGCAGTAGGTGACAAGGGACACCAAATGACCATCGGAGCCACCATCGACATACAGGCACTACGCGACTACAGGAAAAAGACCCAGCTACACAACATGCTGGAACAGGTGAGAACCGAGTGCTATACATACTTGCAGAAACCTAACTGGCCAAAAAACAAGCCTCTCCTAAACGAGCAAGACTACGCTGAATGGGCTAACGAATCAAAGTTTTATAAAAAATAGGTGAAGAAATTCACCAATTACCTTTTGTAGACTGTTTTTCCGCCTAGAATGGTCTCAAGCACAACAGTGTCCTTGATATCATCCTCTGGACAGGTAAGAATATCACGATCCAAGATGATCATGTCAGCAAGTTTACCCGCCTCAAGACTTCCCTTGATGTCCTGTTCAAAGGTCAGATACGCGCCGTTAATGGTGTACATCCTTATGGCTTCCTCTCGTGTAACCTTCTGGTCCTCGCCTAGACACACCTTACCTATCTCAGTCTTACGCGCTATTGAAGCCCATAGACATGGGAACGGTGGATAAGGAGTAACAGGGCTGTCTGTGCCTGCTGCTGTCATGATACCGTGGTCTAGCCAATCTCTGTGGGGTTTGAGCCTACTGCATCGCTCTAATCCTACCGAGTTAATGTAGCTATCTCCTAGATAGTAGAGGAAGTCTGGCTGGCTCGCCACATTTATTCCATACTCTATGCAGTCCTTGAAGTTCTGTTCACTGGGCTGGTATGCGTGGATCAAGTAGAATCCGCGTCCCTTGATGGGCTTGATTTTGTCTGTCTTCTTATAGGCTTCAATGACAACGTCCATCGCCTTACCGCCACAGCAGTGAATACCACACAGCATACCACGTTTGTTTGCGGCGTCAACAAGCTTCTGAAGGTCTTCTTCTGGGATCGTCAACAAGCCAAAGTCATCAGGATCATTCTCATAGTGTTCCCTGAGTAAGGCAGTTCTTCCGCCGAGACCACCATCAACGAATATTTTTAATCCTTGATGCTTTAGGAGTTCATCCCCGTATCCAGTGATCATTGGGAAGTTTTCGACACGTGCGACGCTCTTCTCGATGGGCTCGTTTTCTTGGACCGCTCTTAGCATCATATTGGTACGGACAGTGATCAGTCCCTGTTCTTTCAATAGCTGATATGCTACCATCTGGTCTTCGGATGTACCGGGGTCAATGACACTGGTTATACCAACCTCGTTCAAGGCTTTGTAAGCTGCCTTGATCTGTGCCATATACTCTGGGATGCCCTCCTCTGGAACATGCTTTCTAACAAGACCCATGGCTGTCTCCTCAAACATACCAGTAGGTTCACCCTCCTTGTTCTTGACAATCTGACCGCCAACAGGGTTAGCGGTATCCTTGGTAATACCAGCGATCTCAAGCGCCTTACTGTTAGCCACAAGCAGGTGTCCACAAGTCCGTGTCAAAAGAACCGGGTTATCCGGTGACACCTCGTCTAGGTCCCATCTGCTTGGGTTACGCTGCTCAGCTAGCTTCGCCTGATCCCAGCCTCTGCCGATGATCCATTCACCGGGCTTGGATTCCTTCACCTTTTCGGCTACTGCCTTCTTCATATCCTCAATGCTGTACATGGGGGGTGTTCTGCAGTTAATCATCATCAGAGCTGACCCTGTTCCCGGGATGTGAATATGGCTGTCAAATAGACCCGGCATCACGGTCTTGCCTTTGAGATCAACAATCTTGGTGTCTGGTCCAGTTAGCTTCTTCACTTCATCGGTTGAGCCAACGAGTTGAATCTTACCATCTTTTACCGAGACGGCTTCTGCTATGGAGAATTTCTCGTCCACTGTGATGATCTTGCCGTTTACTAGGGCAAGATCAGCCAAACATGGCTTTGGTGTAGACATATTTATCCCCAGAAATACCACGTTTGGGGATATAATATTTGACTTCAGCCCAGCAAGATGTTAATCTCATAAACAATCTGCTCAGGTACCAAGCTACGCCCCTCCCTGCGCAATGCTACAAACCCAAGCCTCTCAAGAATCTTCAAATCATTATAGACGTTCTTCACGTTACGTCCAAGCTTCTCAGCGAGATCATTGATACTAAGCACTGGCTCTGCTCCAAGGAAATCAAGCAACTCAAGACGCTTCGCAGTCAACAGCATATACTCCTCCTCTCCTAGACTCAGTTCCTCTTCTGCTAGGT
>JAOZIG010000431.1 GCA_026014515.1 Candidatus Bathyarchaeota archaeon
TAGCAAGCACATTCAAACTAATACTCCAAAGCGTCGGATTCTACGTAGACACAGCAACCACAGGGCTACAGGCACTCTACAAGATCAACAGAACCAACTTTGACTTGGTCATCCTTGACATGAACCTACCTGATATGCTTGGTGACGAGGTCGCAGAGAAGATCAAGGAAAGCCACGAGGATACAAACATCATCATGATCACAGGCTACCAGAGCTTCAAAGACGGTTTAGAGAAAGGCGGCTTGGACATCAAAGAAGTTTTGATGAAGCCTATCCCACCAGAGGACTTGGTTAATATCACCAAGAAGACCCTCAAAAAGGAAAACTAGATAATATAACCGCCTTCGACACGCTCGAAATCTTTTACCATCTCAAGGTTTAGCTCAGGCTCTATTTCCTCATAATCCTCATCGGATATCTCAGCCCATGGACCAGTCAAAGATGCCTCAACCACGGGATGAGCCTTACCAAAATTCTCTTGGCATATACGATATGTTAGTCTCCGCACCTGCCGCTCATCCTCATACCCAAAAGTATGAAGATACTCATGGACCAGAATAGCGAAGACATTGGATTTCTGCTTCAAGCTCCCCACGGAGCCAAGCAGTCTACGATTAATAACAATGTCATTGGTGCCCATAGGGTGAAAAGCTCCAACCTTCAAGGGCAGGTTCCCCAGATACAGCATCAGCCCTACCCTGTGGAGCCCAAGAGAACGATTAACAGCCCGCTTCACTAACTGGAATATATCGCCGTAGGTTTGGGCTTTCTCTAGGTCTGATGGTAGGGTCAGGCACTCGCCTCCTATACTGATTCTACTGTCTTGACTTCTGGGATCTTTTTCTTGAGATAGTTCTCGACGCCCCACTTTAGTGTCATCTGGCTCATCGGACAACCTGCACAGGCTCCAGTGAGTTTTACCTTAACGACACCATCATCGGTTACGTCTACTAGCTCAACGTCGCCACCATCTACCTGTAGGTGGGGTCTGACGTCTTCAAGCGCCGCTCTTACTTCTTCTTTCAAAAGTATTCACTCCCTAAGTGAGTTTTCTGCGATATTTAAGGGTTCACGGAAAGGTTTTTTATAGATAAAAGCAGCGTCGCGTGTCTGTAATTAGAATACATAGGAAACCGTTAATAAGCAGCCCATGTGTTTAAGGGGCGTCAAGGTGTCAGAAGTGACTGGTGACTATAAAACAAATTAGAGTGTATTCACCCGGCAGTATTGCTAACCTTGGACCTGGATTCGACGTTTTCGGTATAGCCCTCGAAGGAGTAGGCGATATAGTATTACTCAAAGAACAGTCAGAACCAGGTGTCAAGATCAACGTACAGGGAGTCGGGGCAGACCGAATACCAAACGATCCAAGTAAGAACAGCTCAGGGGCGATCCTTGAGCATATTATCAAAAAACATAGACTTGAACACGGATTCGAGGTTGATGTACGCAAAGGCATCCCACCCGGTAAGGGCATGGGTAGCTCTGGAGCCTCGGCAAGCGCAACTGCTGTAGCTGTAAACGAGATGCTTGGGCTACGCCTCAGCAAGGAAAAGATTGTTGAACTCGCCGCTATCGGTGAGGGGGCGGTTGCTGGTGCGCCTCACGCTGATAACGTGGGGGCTAGCATTCTGGGAGGCTTTGTGATGATTGGTGAGAACTGGGAGTTTATCCAGATGGATGCTCCAAGGTTCGGCATCGTCGTCGCTGTACCTGATATCTATATCGAGAACAAGACCCGGGTTGCACGTGAGTTGCTTCCTGAGAAGGTCTTGTTAAAGGATGCCATTAGAAACATCAACCATGCATCAAGGATGGCGGTAGCTATAGCACAACGGGACGCTGTGATGTTCGGAAAAAACATCAATGATCTCGTAATTGAGCCATACAGAGCCACAATGATTCCTTGTTTCTGGGACGTCAAACAAGCGGCGCTTGACGCTGGGGCTTATGGTTCCAGTATCAGCGGTGGTGGTCCAAGTGTCTTCGCGGTAGGTGAGAACGTCTACGAGATTGGGGACGCTATGAAGGAAGCATTCAAAGATATAGACGTACAGCTATACTACACGCAGCCGAGTAACCGTGGAGCGAGAGTAATTTAATGTCGATATTCAAGTGTATCAGGTGTGGACTGGAGAAGCCAGTTGACGATGAATACGTCTGCCCTTGTGGCGGATTATTTGAGGTACAGCATAGCTTCGATGATGTCTCGCTCGACTATTTTGATGGTAAGCTACGTGAAATAGGCTCAAGCTGGAATAGTGGTGTCTGGAGGTATAAGGAACTCATTCACCCAGAACTAGAACAGAAATACGTTGTAAGCCGACCAGAGGGAAACACAAACCTCTACAAACGCCAAAGAGTAGCCGACTACGCTGATGTAGATGAACTCTATATGAAGCATGAAGGCGAGAACCCATCAGGCAGCTTCAAAGACAGAGGCATGACCGTCGGAGTATCAGTAGCACTAAGCAGCGGAGCAACCAAAGTAGCCTGCGCATCAACAGGAAACACATCAGCCTCAATGGCAGCCTACGCAGCCCAAGCAGGACTACAAGGAGTAGTATTCATCCCAGAAGGCATGATAGCCTATGGGAAGCTTGCACAGGCACTTGCTTATGGTGCTAAGGTGGTTCAGGTCAAGGGCAACTTTGATGACGCCATGGACATCGTCAAGAATGGCTCAAAGCGACTCGGCTTCTACATCCTAAACAGCATTAACCCGTGGAGGATCGAGGGACAGAAGAGCATCATATTCGAGATGCTTCAACAGCGACGCTGGAACCCACCAGACTGGATAGCGGTACCAGCGGGAAACCTTGGAAACACCAGTGCATTCGGCAAGGCACTCAGGGAACTCAAACAGTTAGGACTCATAGAAAAGATGCCTCGTATCGCATCGATACAGGCAGAGGGAGCGAACCCATTCTACAAGCTATGGAACAGCGTTGACAAAGCACTTGTCTCCATGCATCCTGATACCATTGCGACTGCGATAAAGATCGGTAACCCTGTGAGTTGGGAGAAAGCCCTACGCACCATCAAGGAGACCAATGGAATCGTGGAGCAGGTCTCGGATAATGAGATAATGGACGCCAAAGCAGTGATTGATGCAAGCGGTGTAGGCTGTGAGCCAGCTTCAGCAGCATCAGTCGCGGGAGTCAAGAAGCTCAGAGACAAGGGAGTCATCGCTGAGGACGAGTCAGTAGTATGCATACTCACTGGTAACCTAATGAAAGACTCTGATACCACTGTCAAGTACCACCTAGGAGAACTACAGGGCATAGATGCACGGCGCTGCAACAAGCCTGTACAGGTAGAGCCAAGCCTCGACAGCATAGAGGCATTGCTCAGAACAACAGAATCGCCATCCAATGTGATGGTGAAAACTGTTGGAGTTTGAGGTTCTCAAGCTCGGTGGAAGCATCCTAAAAGACAGGAAAGCATTCAGTCGAGCAGCTGAGATAGTGGATACCAAGCTAGAGAGCGATGTATTGCCTGTGTGTGTACTCAGCGCCATGAAAGGAGTCACGGACAGGGTAATAGACGCACTGGACAGGTGTCTACAAGACGATTTAGAGCCACGTAGGTTCATCGAGGAGCTATACGAGTACCACCAAGAGGCATTACCAGAGGGAGTACAGGCGGATGAAGCCCTTGAACAAGAATTCGAGAAACTACTCCACGTACTCTCCTACGTGAAAAGTAGTGGAGAGTTAAGCGACTCAGTTTACGCCTACGCGGTGAGCAGGGGAGAAAACCTATCATCAAGGGTACTTAGCATGCACCTCGCAGCCAGAGGCATAGAGAACAAGTGTTTCTATGGTGAGGACTTGATGGCAACCGATGAGAACAACCTTGAGGGAGCCGTCGAGTACATGAAGACTGGTGAACAGATCAACAAGGTGCTCAAGCCAGCTATGCTTGATGGCTTGGTGCCGATTGTGGCTGGTTTCGCTGGTCGAAGCATCAATGGAAGCATAACGATTCTCGGAAGAGGCGGTACTGATGATACAGCAGTGAACATAGCGTATGGACTTGGTGCAAGAAGGGCTGTCAAGTATGTGATGGAGGAGGGAATCATGAGCGTGGACCCCAAGTTCATCAAGGAACTCAGAGACGAGCAGCCAGAGCTTTACGCCCAGTTCTATGACTTACCCGAGCCCCAGATAATACCATACCTGAGCTACGTGGAAGCCACCGAGTTACTCCGTGAGGAGCGTACCAAGGTGGTTCACTACAAGGTACTGGACCCCTTGATGAAGGGCAGAATCGAGCTACAGATCAAGAATTTTTATGACAACGAATCGGAGGGAACCATAATCGGCGCAGTAGAGGAAAC
>JAOZIG010000262.1 GCA_026014515.1 Candidatus Bathyarchaeota archaeon
TCTACGGACATGGTTCAACGAAGGCATCAAGGTGGCGGGAAGCAGCGATGGCCCAGTCACACCGTTCAACCCATGGATGGGTATGTGGGCGGCTATGACGCGCCGAACAGAGGTCTCAGGTGAGGTATTAGGTGATGGTGAACGGATTACCCGGTTTGAGGCGTTACGCATGTATACGATGAATGGCGCCTTAGCTACGTTTGATGAAGGAGTTAAGGGCAGTATTGAGGCGGGTAAGTACGCGGATATGCTGGTTGTTGACACTGATCTCATCAAGTGTAGCGATGATGAGTTCAAGGACACAAAGGTCCTCACAACATATCTATCAGGGAAAAAGGTCTACGAAGCCTCGTAGACTATCTCTATACCCATCTCGTTTCTACGCAAGAACCCCGGCACAAAAGGCGGATTATACTGCATCAAGAAAACAGAACCCTTTGTCTTGATACCCTCCTCATTCACCCACTCCAATAACCTCTGAGTCTGTTTCCTGACCTCATTCTTCCACGCAAACCCCCTGAAACGAACAGTCGCAACATATCGCTCAGGAATCTTAACAATGGATACTCCGGCGTTACTGGGCTCAGGCACAGTCTCCATGGTGTACTCGCTGGGAACAACGAAGCTCATGGTGCTCGCTGTGCTCATGACTGGGCTCGTCATGGCGATCTTCTCAGAAGTAATCACCGGACTAGTCATACTAATCTTAGACTTTCCCTTGTTATTACCCGAGATATACTGGAACAGGGTGTTGAAGCCCGGGTACTGGGTCTGATCTACCTGTGCTATCAGCATCTCATGGTAGCGTCTGATCTCAAATGAGTCATCCTTACGTACTACATCATATTTGGTGGTCTCGACCATTACTTGAGCATCTCCTTATGATGTTTTTCTACTTTCTCCAGTTTAGGTTTTATCACGAACCTGCTGTATCCTTGACTCTTGTTTCGGTTATAGTAGTCCTTGTGGTAGTCTTCAGCTGGGTAAAACGCCTTGAAGGGCTCAAGCTGGGTCACAATAGGCAAGTTGAACAAGTTGGTCTCGTTCATCTCTTTCAGGAATGCTTCAGCAACCTTACGCTGCTCATCGCTGTGGTAAAAAATAACAGACCGGTACTGGGTGCCCACATCAGCACCCTGACGATTCAACGAGGTAGGATCATGCATCGTGAAAAACACCTCCAATATCTCACGATAAGAAACCACCTCTGGGTCAAAGGTTACCTGAACCACCTCAGCGTGCCCAGTGGTACCCGATGTAACCTGATGATATGTAGGATTCTCCACGCTTCCACCTGAATAACCCGAAACCACCTTCATCACACCCTTGATCTCAAGAAAGACAGCCTCAGTACACCAGAAACAGCCACCACCAAGTGTAGCGACCTCAAGCTGATTACTCATAATTTATGCTGGGAAACCGCGTGGTTTAATGGTTCTCAAAAAAGGGGGGAGGGGGGTAAATGCATCCCAGCCCCGAAGCAGACGCTTTCAACAAAACCAACCCCAGAACAGCCTAATTTCGAACTCAATCAGCACCAAGACACCGGGAAATCAATACCAAATCGTACACGACCAAATAATACATCTTCACACCAGTTCCTACCAAGAAAATTTTTTCCCCAAAGTACCCACCAGTAGACACCAGAAACAATGGTGGGCCGGGCAGGACTTGAACCTGCGACCTCCGCCTCGTAAAGGCGGCGTCCTAACCAGGCTGGACGACCGGCCCACGCAACCTTATTGGATCAACACCCTACATAAAACATTAACGCGTCCTAGCCCGCTAAAAGAGCCTTCATCTCAACATCAAGGTCCCTAAGCCTCTGCAAACTAGGATGATCCTCACCTAGTTTATCACTGAAATCACGAATAGTGACCTCAATATCCACCTCACAGCGACCAGCGATAAGCTTGTCAGCATAAGACACAATCTTCTCCTCAAGACTCACAGGAACATAACTACGCTCAGGTAACCCAAGCGCCTTTGCTTCATTCTCGGGTATACCTGCACCAATATGACGCTCAATAATCAAGACAAGATTCTCGGACAACCCAAGCTCCCGAGCGATATCAGCGCCTACCACAGCGTGATTAACCTCATGACTCTGGCTTCTACCAATATCATGAAGAAGCGCCCCCGCCTCAACGAGCCTAATATCCACATCATAACCCCTGAAAATAAGCTGATTAGCAATACGCAACGCTATCTTGGTAACATTCTCGCAGTGATCTATGACGTGGCTTGGGGTTCCAACTGCCTCAAGAATCCCTAGAGCCTCATCCCTCGATGGGAGGCTCAGTCCTCCAGTTCCTCCTTGATCTCTTCAATCTTCTTCTCAAGGAACTCGATAACAGGATTATTATCCACCCGGTGAAGGGGGTCATTACAGTATGGGCAGTGGAAAACAGTCTCCATAGCAACCTCGAAAGTAGTATTCGGACACTGGGGATTACCACAATGATAAAACTCGTGAGTAAGCTCGTACTCCAGCCTTGTCTCAAGCTTCCTCAGTATCTTCTGTTTGATACTGTGAACATAAGCCTCAACTAGTTCAGGCTGTAGGCTCCACTGGAAAATGAACCACCCTGTCTCCTTGTCCCTGAACCTTCTATTAGTAACAAGGCTATGATTATAGAACCTGTAGAGTAGCTTCCTTACATCATTGATCTGTATCTCGGTGACTTCAGCAAGCTCCTCGACAGTAATATTATCCTTATCGTGGAGTATCTCGATGATCTTGACGCCATCTTCTCCTCCAAGTACCCTAGCAATGTTGTAAAGTGTCTCATCGTTAACCGCATATATAGACGCCAATTTCTTCGATCCCCCATAATATCCGCATTCGCGTGATTTAGTCTTTGCTGACCTCCACGGTCTTTCCACGCTCATTAGGCGTAATCCGTATCGAACCACCAGAGAAATCATGCTTCAAAGCATCATCCCCCTGCAGTAACAACATGAAAATCGCCAACGCACTCACCTCGCTATGAGGCTGATTCGTAACAGAAACATTCCAAGTAGCATGATCATACACATCACGCGGTACCTTCGGACCCCCCACCACGACTAGAAGTGGCTCCTCTGTTTCACCAATCTTGGGGGCTGCTTCCTCAACGGGCAGTCCATACATGGTGAGGTGCACCATGTTTCCTTTCCACTGCTTAATCACACCCCTCCAGTTGGACTCATACTCCAGCGTAAACTCGCCGCCCCAGCGTTCAACAGTATCACGTACCCCCTCCTCAAGACGCGGGTCCTCATCCCCCGAATATATCACCTTCTCGGCACCCAAGGCGCGGGCGCATAGAATCAAGTGAGTCGATAACCGTTTATCCCTGTGGGGTCTGTGACCAAGTCGAAGGACAGTGATGTTCATGCCTAGGGCTGAGGGGTCCTCCTTTTTTTGGGTTCTGGTAGGGTTTTATATCTAGGGTACCCGTCTTTTCACTGGAACTGGTTTGAGCGAAGAAGTCAAATCCCTGCCCATAATGAGGCGAAGAATGCTCCTAGGATATTTTATTCCAGCGGTAAACCTACCCCTCTTCCTCTACAATGTCTACCAGACAATAATTCATCTTCAAGAGGGCATGCAGATTGGTAGCCAGCCTTTCTGGGAAGACATCATAGTACTGGTCTCTACATTGTTCCTAACTTGGGCGATCCCTCGGTTCTTCCCAGTATACGTTAGCAAATACATTCTAACCCCAGAGGGATTCAAGCTTTCACGTCTACTAAGAAGCACTGTAACAATCCCATACAAGGACATAAACCGCGTAGAAGTTTACATCAGAGTAGACGAGGAAATAAGCCAAGACGCAAACGAATACGCGACAAACCAGTCAGCGAACCTACGAAAAAGCGGCTTCAAGTTCATCGACTATACTAACGCGGAATCCATCATCATGAACATGTACGTGGAAAACGCCATCTACATGATCAGCCCCGAGAAACCAAAAACACTACTCAAGGAACTCAAACGAAGAAACAAGCGACTCACAGCAAGAATCATTGAGTTGACCCAACGGGGAAAAAAAATACAGGAACTAAACTAAATGGTCCACATGCCATCCCCCGAGATGATACCTGTCTTCGCATCAACGAAACTAAAGCTACACCCAGATACATACTCCATTGTAAGTCTCCCAGTTGAGAAACAAGATATAGCGTTGGAGTTTTTCAAGCCACTTTCGCCTTTCAGCAGCATTACTGTGGACACGGAGGAGGTCTCACTGATACTGAAGACCAGTAACTGGGCTAACATGAAGGAACATTTCCCAGTCTTTGAGGAGGAGGCGCCTTATTCGG
>JAOZIG010000172.1 GCA_026014515.1 Candidatus Bathyarchaeota archaeon
GATAACATCAAAAGCGATTACCAACAAGATGAAACCCATTATTGCATAACCAAGCATGTCTCCTTTCCCATCAAGGACAAGATCAAGTACGCCGGTGAGAGCTTGGTAGCTATCCCCCAATATAGATACGGGATTGGGGGATTCCTCGATGTTTTGATTAATGTTTGAAGCGGTTGCTGATGGGAAATCGTTTGATGTGAAGTAGAGAACAGCAGGGACATCAGTATAACTACCGGGATTTCTAGTGGAAACAGTGTAACTGATGCTCTGGGTTTGCCCCGGGGTAAGGCTGCTCCATGAGGCGGTTCCCGTTCCTGTGATGAGGTTTCCATATTTTACTGGGTATGAGTCGATTAGCTCTAGGTCAGTGATGGTGTGGTCTCCGTCGTTAGTGGCTGTGACAGTTACGGTTAAGGTGTCTCCGTTTTGTTCTGTGGTTTTTGTTAGGGTTATCTCGGGTGGGTTTAGCTCTGGTACAGTCAATATGGTGTCCAGTATGGTGGGGGTTCCTGCATCGGTTTCAAAGGTACCTAGCATCTGGAGATACATTGTTAGTAGGTTTAGCTCTATGCTATCCTCGGGGAGGGAGGTTTTTACATGGACTGTGGGGTCCATTAGGTCCGTAACACCTGTTGTGTTTGATCGCGCCATTATGATGAAGCTGGCGTCAGATGAATCAGAGTAGCTCGGGGTAGACTGTACACCCAAGTTGTCTCTTAGATCAAAACTGTATTCGTTGCCAATTGGCTCCGCTGCTTCTGATGCAAGTTGTACTCCTGCTAGGAAGCTTAATGGGTTATCGATGAGCGCGTGATATTCTTCTTGGTATTCAGCGGGTATATCAGGCAATGGAAGCATGAACTCGAAAGGCTCCAAATGTATGACGCCTGAAACATAGAACTCTACGCCCAATGGATCGCCTTCTGATAGCTTCTCTTCAATGTGACCAGCGAAACCACCCTCACCGCTGAAAACATCAACGATGTGAGAGGTGGTTTCCTCTAAGTTGTTCTCACTGTAATAGACGACTGCAACCATCTCAGGGAATGTGGCTTCCGCGTCTTCCTCGTGAGGTGTAGGGGTGGTGATTAAGTGGTTTAGCTGAATTCCTAGACTGGATTCGATGGTGGAGACAAGGGTATTTGATTTTGTTTCCACTGCCTCAAGATCGTTTCCAAGGTAAAGGTTTACAGCGAATGTGCTGGGAACAATGTTTCTGAAGCTAAGGAAATCAGTGATGCCCTCAATGGGCAATGTGTAGAGGAGCGCTGGGTCATAGACATTGTATGTGAAGACCAGTGACGCTACTAAATCTGATGCCTCTGGGGTGTTTAATGGTACGAACTCAACTTGGTTTCCGAGTAATACCTCACCGATGACTGCTCTGTTCTGTTCCTCGATATAGCCTCCTATGACCTCGGCGTATAGTCCATCATCAAAGTTGATTCCATGGGCAGATGGAATGGTTTGAACCACCATCAATCCAATTAGAAGAACAGCCATGGTCTTGCTTCGATTTGGGAGAATGCTTTCAAGGGCTCCAAAAATCATGCTGCTGATTGTAGCGCCGATAATCGCACAGACTATGAGTATCACTGGCTTGGAGACTAGGGCAATGAGATAGGGCATGCCTAGTTGGTACATGAGGCGCATGGGGTCTGTGTTTTCGCTCATTGTGGGGAGTGTTTCTATCAGCTGTATTGCTAGGTCGCTGAAGATGGGTATCTGGAGGAAGCTTTCTATGGTTAACTGTTCTGGGATGACTGGGATCAGTGAGACCAGTTCAAATACCTCATCAGTATAGAAGACTCCGCGTGACTCTAGGCTGAAATATATACCAGCGACAGAGGCAGCCAATAATGGAATTGAGGTTAGATAAACCAATAACGCTGTTAATGCTGCACCGAGTTTCTTACCAGCTATTATCCCTATGAGTAGCCCCAGAAATACCCAGACCACGGTAACCAGTGGGTATCGAAGTGGGTCGGCTAGGAGCAGATAGATTAACGTGAATAGGGTGTAGATGTGGCTTCCTAGGGAGGGCCCAAGCCAGTCTGCTAGTGCTCTGTAGCTGGGGTGAAGCACTACTAGTCCTAGGGTGATTAGGGTTAGTAGTGATAGAAAATATGCTAGAGTCTTGCGCATGTATCGATGTGGGAGTATAACCTGTATATATTTTTGGTTAGAAATTGGAGAAATAGGTGGAAAGCATCTTTACAGCCTCGGAGTAGAGACCATAATGTTTCCTGTATTTCTTTACATTCTCGGGTTTAGGCTCTGTAGCGATTTTCTCGCCTATCCACTGCTCGATTACCCTGTGGTCCTTGATCTCACCTGAGCCTAGTCCAGCCAAGATAGCGTCACCCATGGGAGCCCCAAGGGTGTTCGGTATGTAGTGGAACTCGATCTCGGTGGTATCAGCGATGATCTGTCTCCAGAGGGGGCTGCTTGCGCCTCCATCAACCAAGGTAGCTCGTTTTATCTCTACTCCTGTGTCTCGTGCAGCGTCGATGCTGTATCTCATGGCGTATCCGACACCTTCTAGCATTGCTCTGAACATGTGTGCCTTGGTGTGGTAGGCTGTGAGTCCTAGGTATGCGCCTCTGATGTGTTCATCCCAGTAGGGGGCACGTTCACCAACCATCATATGAGGTAGGAAAATGAGGTCGTCGCTGCCTATGGCTACTTTCTCTGCTTGTTGATCTAGTTGCTTGTAGGCGCTTACGCCTGTTTTTTCTTGGGTCGTCATTTCCTCTTTGCCGTATTGATCGCGGAACCATCTTAGACAGAACCCGGCTGTGCTGATGCCTGTGAAGCTGTAGATGGTGTCCTTGGCTTTGACGACGTAGGGGTAGTTGATCATCTTTGGCGAGATGCGGTTCTCGGTGTTGATCAATCCATTACACATGCTTGTGCCCAGCATACTGGACAAGTCACCGTCTAGGATGGCTCCACCAGCTAACGCGCTTACAGGTGCGTCGATTCCACCAGCGCAAATAGGTGTTCCTTTGGCTAATCCTGTTTTTTCCGCTAGTTCTGAGGTGGTTTCGCCTACTATTTCCTCGCTGCTGAGTATTTTTTCTGGGAAGAAGCTTCGTGGTATATCCATCTCTTCCATGAGTTCAGCGCTCCAACCGCGTTTGTCAAGATTGTATATGCCGCCGATGTTGCCTGCGCTGCTGTGGTCGATGCTTTCGATGCCTGTGAGTTTTCTGATGACGTAGGCGTTCGGGGTTTCTAAGCGGTGTATCTTGGCCCAGTTTTCTGGCTCATGGTTCTTTATCCATAGAATCTTTGTATACCCATAATAGGGGTCGATAACGTTTGCTGTTACCTTGTATAATTCATCGACACCGATGTTCTCTCTGAGCCATCGGCATTCATCGGTGGCGCGACGATCTGCCCAGATCAAACAAGGGCGAATGGGCTCATAGTTCCGGTTTACTGGTATTCCGCTTCCACCGTATAGGGCGCTTATTGATGCAGCGGCTATGTCTCGTGGGTTGATCTTGGAATGAGTTATGGCTTCCTTGATGGTTGCATATGCTGCTTCAGTCCATGGGGTAGGCCACTGTTCAGCCCATCCCTGTTTAGGTGTCAGTACACCGTATTCCTTGAAGGCTTCCGCGTGTACCTTACCCTCTGTGTCAACGAGGACTGTCTTGGTGCCCATGGTGCCTATGTCGGTGCCGATGAGGTATGTCATGTTACTTCCTCGGTATTCGCTCAGCTACGCTGGGTAGCGCTTTGAATTTCTTGTGTGGCTCGGTCTGGTACCAGTATGCTGTGCTGCTGTAGTCGTCGTTTCTCTTGTTTGCGTGTCCGTGTTCTATGGTTACTTTGATGCTTTTCTCGAAGTATACTGGGTCCTCTACGTGGTATCTGTACCATGTGATCTTGCCGCTCCAGTTCTTCCCCCCGGGAATAGGTAATCCATGATAGGGTGCGCAGTATTCCTGTGTGGGACACCAGCTCATGCCATAGTAGTCCTCGGTGCCTGTTCCGATGAGGCTTGGGGTCTTTTCACCGTCGATGTAGATCATGTCGTCGCCTTCGCCGTACCAGTTGAACTTGTCTGTTTTTCTGAGGTTTACAACGTTAACGTTGCAGCCCACGTAGTGTCCTTTGCCTTCTGCCTCCATCAGCAGATAATTTCCTTCTCCGATGGGGTTTTCTCCCATGAACATCCATTCACGGTTATCGACTCCAGCGTCGCTTATGCCGTCTGTTGGGTTCTGACGGTTCCAGTAAGCGTGGACTCGTCCAAGGTTT
>JAOZIG010000209.1 GCA_026014515.1 Candidatus Bathyarchaeota archaeon
CATCTGAACAATCTCGATTCTGAAACCAGTGTCCTTGTATAGTTCAAGAATTGGATCAACGAAACTATTACTCTGAACAAATAAAACGCCATTATTGTGCAGGTTTACACAAGTTTCTTTGAGACGTTTATGATCCTCATACCCGAACCCCTTCTGACTATAAGCAGTAAAGTCACTGGTCTCGCTAACAGGAAGGTAAGGTGGATCAAAGTACACTATGTCACCTTCATTCGCATATTCTTCAACACTAAAGAATCGCTCAGAGCTAATATTGATGTTTTCAAGGAGCCTGCTTGCCTCCATTATCCGCTCCTCGTCAACGATTCTAGGGTCCTTGTAGCGCCCAAAGGGCACATTGTACTTGCCTTTACTGTTGACACGGTACAAGCCATTGTATCCAGTCTTGTTTAGATATAGTAGAATAGCCGCATCCTCAACGTCACTAAGCTGGTCCTCATTGAACCTTGTTCTCAATCGATAATATTCGCTCTTCTCATAGACATATGGGCTGGCTTCCTCTATCAGTTCCCTTGGTTTTTCCTTGAGAACCCGGTAGAAGTTGATCAACCGCGTGTTCACATCGTTTATCGAGCCACGACTAGGTTCCAGATGGAAGAATAATGCGCCGCCGCCAAAGAATGGCTCATGATAGGCCCTGTTCGCATAGTCCTCGGGGAAGAGCCCCTTGATCTGTTCAATCAGTCTGCGTTTGCCGCCAACCCACTTGAGAACAGGACGAACCATAACAGGCAACAAATAGTGTGATCTTGTTATTAAAACCCCAACTGGGCGCAAAGGATAAAGATTTAATAATGGTCTTGAGTGTAAGACTAGAGCATCCGGAGAAATTAGACAATGGTCGGAAAACTATCAACAATGCGGGGCGGCGGACAGAGCACAAGGCCAGTCAGCAAGAGGCCCCCAAACTGGGTCGTATACCAGCCAGACGAGGTAAAAGCACTGATTATCAACCTCGCACGTGAAGGCAAGTCCCAGTCACAAATCGGTAACATACTCAGAGACGTACACGGAATCCCACTCGTAAAACCAATCGTAGGACACGGAATCAGAAAAGTATTGGAAGAAGCAGAGCTAGCCTCAGAGATTCCAGAGGACCTGTATGACCTGATGGTTCGCGCAACCAGACTCCGGAGACACATGGAGCGCAACCCAAAGGACTATGCTAACAAGCGCGGTATGCAGCTCACTGAGAGCATGATCTATAGGGTCACAAAGTTCTACAAGAAGAAGGGCAAGCTGCCAAGAGACTGGAACTATCGCCGTGAGATAGTTACCATCTAGATCCGGCGATGCCAGAAGAGGATTTTTTCAACTCCTTTAACCAAGCGGTTTCTATATTCAATAAACACATTGAACAGGGTTCTTTCATCAGACTCGTTACGCATAATGACGCTGATGGACTAAGCAGCGGCGGAATAATGGCTTCAGTTGCTATTCGCCGGAAGGCTCGGTTCAAGATTAGCAGCGAGAAGAAGCTTGATGACAAGCTTATCGCACGTCTCGTTGAGGAGAAGCCTGATCTAATCATATTCAGTGACTTTGGCAGCGGATACTTGGATATTATCGCGGAGTCATTGAAGCAGGATATTATTGTTCTTGATCATCACTTGCCCATGGAGTATGAAGCCGAGAACATCGTACACATCAATCCAATGCTCCATGAGATCGATGGAGCGCGAGCGATAGCGGCATCAGGAGTATGCTACTTCTTCGCCAAGGCAATCGACCCAGAGTACAAGGACCTAGCTTGTCTAGGAATCTTAGGGGCATTGGGAGACCAGCAGGATAAGGGTGAACGCAAGTCTCTCATCGGTCTGAATAAGATCATTGAGGCGGAGGCTGTGGAGAATCATCTGTTGGAGAAACATGTTGGTTTGATCTTCTATGGGTATGAGACTCGTCCAGTGGCGAAAGCCATCGCCTATACCACGATTCCCTATATTCCGGGGCTCAGCGGTAACGAGGGTAATTGTGTGGCGTTCCTCAAGGAGATTGGGATTGAGATTCTTGATGGGGATAAGCTCAGGGCGTTAGCTGATCTCAGTGATGATGAGAAGACGCGGTTATTCAGCGCTTTGAGCAACCATATGGTGAGCAGCGGGTGTAGCTCAGACTCTATTCATCAGCTTATTGGCACCATTTACACTTTCAAGCTTGAAGAGCCAAGCACACCACTACGAAGCGGCAGAGAATATGGAAGCCTACTGAACGCATGTGGACGCATGGATAAACAAGGCGTGGGACTCAGTGTGGCAATCGGTGACCGCGAGGAAGCTATGGATGAGGCTCAGGAGACCCTTGAGCTATATCGTAGAACAATCGGGGAGGCGCTGGACTGGGTTCAGATGAATGATAAGGTGGAGGAGATGGACCATATCTATGTCATCAAAGCCATGGACCAGATCAACGACACAGTAATCGGCGTAGTATCAGGTATACTGCTAAGCCAAGGTATACTCAAAGAGAAGAAACCCATCATAGCCACTGCGGTCAGCGAGGAGGACCAGCTTAAGGTCTCGGCACGTGGCTTAGAGGAGCTTGTTGAACAGGGTATTCACATGGGTAAGATTATGCAGGAAGCCGCTGAACAAGTTGAGGGCGGTGGCGGTGGGCATGATATTGCCGCTGGAGCGTATATCCCGGCTAAGGGAGAAAATAAGTTCCTACGCGAAGTGGATCGCCTAGTTGGGATGTTTTTAGAAAATTAGGTATGGATATACTCCATACGGTTTAGAGATTGGAGACGAAACCTGTTATATCATCAAGCTGATCTAGCTTCTTTAGCTCAGACCAGACGCGTTCAGCCTTCACAGCGTCAACTGTGGGGCTAGACCATTTTGCGAATTTCTTGAAGAGGTCTTCATCGTTGATGGGGTTTCGGGGCTCTCCCCAAGGAAGGTCTACTCGTTTTTTGTAGGTTTTACCATCAGTGAGCTTAACCTGTACAATTGTGGGTCTGCATTCTTCAGGGTAGATGCTGTCAAGCACCTCATCAGGAACCACCTTGACCTTGGCGGCTAGATCATGGAGTTTTTGGTCCGCGATCCGTTCCTTGGTGAACTGGGCTTCTGTGACCATGCCGTCTGTTATTACGCATGCCGAGATGTAGGGTAGGTTGAACTGGCAGTTCTTGTAGTAGCTGTCGGTGCCCACCTTCTCATCCGCTATATACATGCCGTAGGTAAGCTGTTTGATCTCAACTTCATCAATATCCTCCGACTTGAACCCATGCGCCTCACGTAAGTTCAGCAAAGCTTCGATGGCACCATGAGTCATTCTACATGTGGGCCAAGGCTTGATGTAGACATCCATTACCTCAAAGGTTTCCCATAGTCCACGTGTCTTGAACCGTTTCGAGAGCCTGCTATCATCCGCTAGTTTAGGTCCGTTGAACCCATTTTTAGCAAGTAATGCGGCTTCTACGCCTACTTTTGCTTGGTACCCGTTGGTGAGGAAGTTAGTGTCGAGGCTCAGCTGTGAGGGCACGTTTTTTGGGCTATGGAACCCGGCTATGCCTAAGGCGAATATAGTCTGTTCAGCGCTTAGCCCCAGCATACGAGCCGTGATAGCGGCTGAACAATAGGCTGAGGTGGGTGGCGGTGCTTTCATCCCAAATAGCTTCGCGGCTACATCGTAGCCTACTACTACAGCGGTGATGACGTCTTTTCCGCTTAGTTTGAGTTTCTCGGCTACGGTTAGTGCTGCTGGTATGGCTACTCTTCCGGGGTGTGGTGATCCTCCTAGGGCGGCTCCTCTTCTGTGTCCATCGTTGCAGTCGTGGACCTGTGCGTAGCATGCGTTTGCCCAAGCTGCCCATGGGAGGCTTGTTTTCATTCCTGTGCCTACTACGGTGCATTCACTTGGGGCGTTTATTTCTTTGAGGAACGCGGTTATTCCCGCTGCTTCCGGTTTTCTTGTGCCCATGTACATTGTGCCGAGGGAGTCCAGTATGACTCGCTTGGCTTGATGTGTTACATTCGGGGATAGGTCTGTGTATTTGAGTCCAACAATATAGTCGGCTAGTTCTTTTCCGACTTTTAATACGCTGTCAGCTTCCTTGACCATCTTAATCAGAGATAGTTGTCGATATTTGTAGATAAGATTCACCATAAAAGATGAATCCGTTCTCGGGAGATTCTTAACATATAAACACAAGGAAGTCTTTGATGGGTTATGCCAGAGACAGAGAGCAGCACAAGTATAACCATCAAGTACAAGGACAG
>JAOZIG010000549.1 GCA_026014515.1 Candidatus Bathyarchaeota archaeon
AAGGTGTCAAGGGCTTTGTGGATGTCCATATAATGCCCGTTGATTTCAGAGAAGGCATAGTTACGACAATTATCCCATCTGGCAAGGAACTCAAGCTACGTGTCAGAAAAGAGGATGCCGAGAATGTGAGACGTCTTGAAAAGATGGAGGGTTTCTTTGTCTTTGAGAACCCCGCTGAGATCCGTGGTATAATTGAAAAAAGGTTAAGAGACTAGCTTTTGTCCAGCTAGTTTCTCGACAGCCCGAACGACTGCTTGTGTGCCATCTTGAAGCATGTCTTCTGCTTGACAGTGTCTGAACATCTGAAGAACCAGTGCAGTGGCTGGTAACGGCATCTTGTTCGCGTCACCAGTCTCCATGATGATCCTCAAGTCTTTGAGATAGTCCTTGATCTTGAAACCCGGAGACATATCATCCTTCAACAGCCTTGCACCATTGTTAGTGAGTTGCCAGCTTCCCGCTGCCCCTCCTGAGACTGCCTGATGGACACGATCAACATCGACACCTGCTTTAGCTGCGAATACCAGTGCTTCTGCTACTCCGAGCATAGTTGTACCTACGAGAATCTGGTTTACTGCTTTACAGACCTGTCCGTCACCGTTTCCACCGATGTAGGTGATGGTTTTTCCCATTGCCTCAAGGATGGGTTTACACTCCTCAAAGACATCTTCCTTGCCTCCTACCATGATGCTCAGTGTGCCGTTGGTTGCACCGATAACTCCACCGCTAACTGGGCCGTCAAGCATCTCTATTCCTTTCTTGGCTAGTTCTTCCGCTATCTCTACTGTTGCGATTGGGCTGATGGTACTCATATCGATGAAGATGTCGCCTTTCTTGGCTCCATGAATAGCACCGTTCTCACCGAGTAGAACCTGCTTAACATCATCGCTACCAGTTACTATACTGACAACTATGTCGCTGTTCTCTGCTACTTCTTTTGGTGTCTTTGCTAGTTTGGCTCCTGCGTCAACTACTGGCTTGGTCTTTGACTCTGTTCTGTTCCAGACTGTAACTGGGTAGCCTGCCTTCAAGAGGTTAAGGCTCATGCCCTTACCCATTAAACCTATTCCAATGAATCCTATCTTCTTCAAAGTGATCAAATATAGAGGACACTATAGCCTCTAAACGGTTTCGACTATACAACAGCTGCCTTGATTCTCAGGAGCGCGTAGTTACCGCCGAATCCCAAGATAATCAATATGATACCGAACATTAGCCAACGATTAGCCGATGATCGATTATACGCGATCTGGGTGCTTCTATAAGTCATATAGAGTCCAGCGATGAGGAATGAGTCAACCAGCATAACCACGTAGCCTTCGGTGGATGTCTGTTCATTGGTATATGGGTGTAGGAAACTATAGCTGGTACTGGAGATTGTGACCATAGAGTTTGGCTCTTCAAGGATGTTATAGACGCCTCCACCTATGATAAACAGGCAAAAAGCTACTACTGCAACAGAGATGTATTTCTTTGGTATCTCTATTCTGCTTTTTCTAAGTGGGCTGCTTTTTGGTTTGCCTTTTTTACTCTGTTTTGACATCCCTTTTTTTCCTCTGCGGATTAGATGCCTGATTCCCATATAATCCTTTGCTATCCCCAGAAAGATACTGTTTATAAATGGAAATCTATGTAAACCTATGCTGAGGGGACCGATTGCCACAAAGAATACTCTGTAGTAAATGCGGTGAAGTGCTCTATGAGGGAGACTTGCTCAAATCACCACAAGACGTCATCAAGAAATTCGAGGGAAAATGCCCGGTATGCGGTAAGGAACTTTGTTTTGAGACCGATGGTGTCAAGGTTAAACCCTGTGAAAACGCCTAGAATTGAATAACTGTTTTAACTTCGTCAGGGGAATAACCATACGGTAATTTCCTTGGATGAAAAGGACTTAAAAAAGACTCATATTTACAAGTATCACGCCGAGCATGGAAACGTTATTGATTTCGGCGGCTTTGCGATGCCTGTATGGTATGAGGGAATCAAAGTTGAACACGCTGCAGTAAGGGACGCATGCGGCATCTTCGATACCTGTCACATGGGCAGAACTTGGGCAACTGGACCAGACGTAATCCGGTTCCTGAACTATGTAGTAACCAATGATGTAACTACACTGGAGAAAAACGGTGGGTTATACTCTGTTATGTGTAGACCTACTGGAGGAATCATCGATGACCTTATCCTGTATAAGATCAACGACGAGAAGTTCTGGGTAGTATACAACGCAAGCAACAGAGACAAGGACTTCAAATGGCTAAAGAAGAACAGCAAGGACTTTGATGTCAAACTCAAAGACGTAAGCGACGAGGTTGCCATGATCGCTGTACAAGGACCTAAGGCGGAAGAGGTTCTACAGAAGATCACTGAGCAGGACCTAAGCAAGGTTGAACGTTTCAATATCGCAGAACTTACCGTTAGCGGCTATGAGATGATGGCAGCCAGAACAGGGTACACTGGTGAGGATGGGTTCGAGCTATACATCCCTGACACTACACCTGAGAACCCTGAGAAGGCATTGAAGGTCTGGAATGATCTGATAGGGGCTGGCGCTGTTCCATGTGGATTAGGCGCTAGAGACAGTCTGCGACTGGAGGCTGGTTTATGGCTCTATGGTAATGATATGGATGAAAGTATCAATCCATTGGAGGCTCGTCTCGGCTGGACAGTGAAGCTCGAAAAAGAAGGCTATTTCGTTGGTCAGCGTGCAATCCAGAAGATGAAGGATGAGGGTATTACAAAGACTCTTGTCGGTATCAAGATGGAGGAGCGTGGAATCCCGCGCCACGGTTATCCTGTGTTGAACATGGAGGAGGAAGAAATCGGCTTGGTGACAAGCGGTGGTTTGAGTCCAACTCTCGGCTATGGTATTGCAATGGCGTATGTTCCACCGGAGTACCGTAAGCGTGGAACCGAATTGAATATCGAGATAAGGGGTAAACCTGTGAAGGGAAAAGTAGTTAAATACCGACCCTTCTATGATGATTCCGTATACGGTTGGAAGAGGGACAAGTAATGACCGATGAATACAAGATAGAAGAAGGAATCTACTACACCAAGGAGCATGAATGGGCCAAGAAGCTAGACGACGGCATGGTTGCAGTCGGTATCGATGACTTTGCTCAGGCACAGCTTCACGAGATCGTCTACGTTGAGCTCCCAGAGATGGACTCTGAGGTCTCACAGGGACAAGCAATTGGTGCAGTCGAGTCTGTAAAAGCTGTTAGTGATATGTATTGCCCAGTCAGTGGGAAAGTTGTTGAGGTAAACGAGGAGCTTCTTGATGCTCCTGAGAAGATTAACAATGATCCGTATGGTGAGGGCTGGATAGCTAAGATTGAGCCAAGTAGCCTAGACGCTGATCTGGGTAACTTGATGGACGCAGCCTCTTACGCGGAATATTTAAAAACCGTGTCCCACTAACCTTTTTTCTCTTATCGCGGGGGTTCCCAAGTGGCCAAAGGGGTCAGGTTCAGGTCCTGATGGATTAGTCCTTCGTGGGTTCGAGTCCCACCCCCCGCACCAATGATTTTGATTTACTGATATCTTATTGACGATTTTCAGTTCGTCATGTACGTTTTTGTACTGAATAGAATAGAAACTGGGCTGTTCTGGGGTGTCTCTAATCAAAAGAAGACTGGTTCTAGCTGGGATTGGGGTACCCCCCCTCCCCCCTGTGGATTCGGTTTTTCTTTTAACGGTATATCTTATGTTTATGTCTTGTTTGTGCATTTTTTGGATGACTGAATACCTTTTTTATTACTCATAAATTAAGTATGAAAACTGTGAAATGGATTGTTATACAGAATAAATAATCGGTATTTGTTACGTTTTTCGAAATAAGCTTTAAAGGGAATCATGATTACTGAGATATGGAAGGGGTTCTTATTGGAAAGAAAAGGAGTTTCAACATACATATCAGTCCTATTACTGATAGTAGTAGTAATTGCAGGTGGCATCCTAATCTATGGATACACCATGGGATGGTTCGGTAGACTTGGCGGAGAGGGAGAAGTAGGAATACTAAGCCTAGACGAGAGCTCAGCCGACAGCGGAGCAAACGTAATCACAGTCTACATACGTAACGTTGGAGGATCTTCCGTTACAATTGATGCTGTGTACGTTGAAGGTACAAAGTTACCCAATGCCAACACTACGGTAGCGGGTAATGACCTTGATACACCAACAGCAATAGCCCAGAACACTGTAGTA
>JAOZIG010000048.1 GCA_026014515.1 Candidatus Bathyarchaeota archaeon
TACTGTGTCTACGAGAGCAATCTTTTCTGATTTTATCAGGTATGAGTTGTAGGTTGTACCACGGTGCGTGATATATCCGTGGAAGTTCTTTATGTCCCAGTCTACTGCCCCTACCCAGTAGATGTCTTTCGTTACTTTAACCATAATATCACTTACACCTCCGATCCATGAGCCACGGCATAAAAGGCTGATGATATTAACCCATAAAAGGAAGTATTCGGCATCTTTTGTGAAAAGCCTTGAAGGTATCCAACAGACTAGTGATAATTGTCATGGTAGCAGTAGCGGCATTAGCCGTCGCAGCTGGTTTCTATACCGCTGATTTATGGAAAAAAGACACTGAATATGGTGATGTATCCATTGACACCGCCATCGATTTGATGGAGGATAAACCCAAGTTGGTGATACTTGACGTCAGAACACCAGTAGAGTACAGTGAAGGACATATCGAAAACGCGGTAAACATACCAGTAGATGCACTTGAGACACGACTCAATGAACTCAACAAAGACGACGAGATACTAGTCTACTGCAGGACAGGAAACCGAAGCAGCACAGCAATCGAGATACTTGACGAAGCCGGGTTCACTAAACTATATCACATGCATGAAGGCATCAGCGTCTGGATAGATCAGGGGCACCCAGTGGTCCAGTAGGGTTCTTATCCTATGCTTCAGTGTAGGTAGAGATATGGAACTCCCCTATATGGACACAGTATACGTGGCTTTCGGGTTATTTCTCCTCATCACCGCGTATAATTACCTAAAGCCCAACGTGGAGAGGAATTATACTGGCTTCAAGACAGGTGAGGCGTGGGATTTTATCAAGTCAACTAAAGACGTAACAATCATTGATGTCCGCGACCGAGAAGAATACCGTCAAAACCACATCAAGGGAGCCAGAAACATCCCCCTAGACCAACTAGATAAACGAAAAGGAACCCTACCACGAGACAAACCAGTGATAGTTTACTGCCAAAACGGGGGAAGAAGCGCCCGAGCAATGCGAATGCTTGAGCTTGCTGGGTTCACCAAACTTTATCACATGGATGAAGGGCTCAGGGGATGGACTAGAGCCGGGCACCCTACGACGAGGGGCAAGTAAAACGCTTAATTCATATCACGGTATGATATGGGGATACTGATGAAGATAGCCGCCTCGACGCTTCACCTCCTCAATGAGCCCCTCGAAAACATAATGAACCATCTCATTGAATTACCCGTACACCGCATCGAGGTAGCCGACAGCGGGAACCATGCATTAAACCCCCGCAGAGTCGAGAGACTCCAAGAAATAGCATCAAGCTACGACCTCCAATACAGCATCCACGCCCCCTACGCAGACACAAACCTCGCCGCAGACGACGACCTCATACGAGAATGGATACTAAAACGCATCAGAGCAAGCATCAGATTCGCCGCAGAACTAGACGCAGAATGCCTCGTACTACATCCGGGGTGGACAACAGCCACAGAACGATTCACTAGGGGAAACTCATGGGAGTTAAACCTCAGAAGCCTCCACTGGTTGATGCGATACGCTGGAGAATACGGGGTAAAGTGTCTGATTGAGAACGTCCCTAACCCAACCCCCTACCTGCTGGTAACCGTGGATGATTTCCAGTTATTCGAGGAAGAGATGGACCCCCCGATGAATTATGTGCTTGATATAGCCCATGCTCATCTTCAAGACGAGGAGTACATGTTCATAGAAGAATTTGGACACAAGATCCAGCACGTCCATGTAAGCGATAACTTTGGAGACCAAGACGAACACCTACCCTTGGGCAAGGGAAACATCAAATGGAACAAAGTAATCAAGGCACTGGATGATGCTGGTTTTAATGGCTGGCTAGTCATCGAGTCCTATAGCAAGATGCATGAAAACATAGCATATCTTGAGAACCTACTCTAACTCTAGAGTAAGTTCAAGAAAGTCCTCAGCCACAACCACGTTATCAAACACAGGTTTAGCCTCAGCCAACACAACCAAGGGATCAGGGTACCTTGAACTAAGATGAGTTAAAACAAGTTTTTTTACATCTGCCTCTTTGGCTATCTCTGCTGCTTGGAGAGCGGTTGTGTGCCCGTCTTCCTGTGCTCGTTCTGCCAAATCATCCATGAATGTGGACTCATGAATCAGTAAATCCGCTCCACGGCTTAGCTCTACTAACTCAGGGTTAGGCGCGGTATCACCGCTGTATACGATTTTTCTTCCATGGCGAGTAGGACCAGAAACCATGCTTGACTCAATTACCCTATCCTCAACCATAACAGACTCCCCATCTTGTAGAAGTCCCCATAACTCACCCTTGGGAACACCAAGCTCCTTGGCCTTCTCAGGATAGAATCTCCCCGGTCTATCAGCCTCTATGAAACAATAACTCCAAGCGGTTACTCTGTGTATCGCGGGCACCGCTATTATCTGATATTTTTCCGAGTAGAAAATAACACCAGACTCCCTGATCTCGTAGAGAACCACTGGGAACCCGGGTGCACCAAGGGACTCAGAGAAAGCCTTCACGTACTGTACGAGCCCTATTGGTCCGTATATGTGGAGAGGTTTCTCACGTCGTAGCAGGGACATGCTTTGAAGAAGCCCGGGTAACCCAAGCACATGGTCACCGTGCAGATGAGATATGAATATCTTCATGTGTCTCTGGAACCCGACATGAGCCTTAACCATCTGTCGCTGGGTACCCTCACCGCAGTCAAACATCAACAACTCGCGACCCAATCTAACAACGACGCTAGAAGAGCCACGCATAGGAGTAGGCATACTGCCACTGGTGCCTAGGAAAGTAACTTGCATACAGTTTCACCGGTGCCCAAGATACCGCTCTGCTTCCAACGCCGCCTTACAGCCGCTTCCACAGGCTGTCGCTAGTTGTCTGTATACCGTATCGTTTAGGTCTCCAGCTACAAATACCCCGGGTTTACTTGTTAAGACCCCGTCAGCAGTTATGTATCCTTGGTCTGTTAGTTCAAGCTGACTCCGGAATAACTCAGTGTTTGGCAGCCACCCAATGGCAATCAAGACACCATCAGTCTGCAAATCATGTGTCTCACCAGTATCCAAGTTACGCACTCTTACTCCGGTTACAAAATCCTCACCAAGTACCTCTTCAACTGTGTGATGCATCATTGTGGTGATCTTCGGGTTGTTCTCAACCTCCTCAATGAGGTATCTTTGGGCGCTGAACGTGTCTCTTCTGTGGACGATTATTACCTCTGAGGCGAATTTCGTGATATCCAGTGCCTCCTGAAGAGCAGAGTCACCGCCCCCCACAGCAACCACACGTAACTCCTCGTAAAGAGCAGCATCACAAGTCGCACAGACAAAGACGCCTCGACCCATCAAACGAGACTCAGATTCAAGACCAAGCAACCTATTCCTTGAACCAGTGGCGATGATAACTGAATACGCCTCAAACACCTTATCCTTGACATAGACCTTGTATGGCTCAGAGGTGAAATCCACCTTCGTTGCTTCCTCTAGTATTATTTCTGCCCCAAACCGTTTTACCTGAGACACCATTCGCTCTACAAGTTCTGGACCAGTGACCCCATCTGGGAACCCGGGATAATTCTCCACCTGATATGTTAGATAGATTTGACCACCGGGAGTCTTTCCAGCGATTAACAATGTATCTAGTTTTGCCCTTCCCGCGTATATTGCGGCTGTTAGCCCCGCTGGACCCGCACCGATGATTATCAAATCGTACAATGGTTATTCCTCTACTGGCGTTGACATCAGGCATTTATCAGCGTTATCAATGATGAGCTTCAACTCGGAACTGAACTCGTCTGGTTTTCGTTGGCCTATGATCTGTCCCACTGGGCGTCCTTCACAGTAGACTATGAAGGTCGGTGTGCTTCTTACACCATTCCGTATAGCCAATACCCGGTTTTCCTTGCTTACAAGAAGATTCATGCGTGTAAAACTTACAGTCTCACCATATTTCTCGGGTTGAGCCTCGTAGATGGGCTTCATTTCTATACAGACCGGACATTTATGGTGCCAATACTCAACTACAACTGGTCGAGTTTCTCCAAGAATCTTCTCGTCCCAGTCATCTACTTGAATATCAATTATACTGGACATGAATCATGAAGAGATATGATGATTAAAGAATATTACCGGGCTAGAGCTGTTTAAAGCTCAGATTACTCTCAGTGATAACAAGCTCATACA
>JAOZIG010000117.1 GCA_026014515.1 Candidatus Bathyarchaeota archaeon
GCGATGATTAGACCCGGTTTATCTCGCCTTTCACACCCACAACAAGCGTCTGGGAGGGAATCATCTTACCAGAAGCATCAATGGCAAGCTCAGCGATCCGCTTCAAACCACTACAACATGGAACCTCCATGGTAGCCACGGTCAAGCTTCTAACATTGTTCTGTTTGATGATCTCGGTGAGTTTCTCAACATAATGTTGAACATCATCAAACTTGGGGCACCCCATCACAACGCTCCTTCCAGCCAACAGCTTGTTATGCAGGTCTGGTTGGGCTACTGCTACACAATCAGCTAGAAGTAGAAGGTCTGCGTTGTTCCAGAATGGTGCCTTGATGGGCACTAGGTTTAGTTGTACTGGCCATTGACGTAGGGTTGATCCTTGTTCGGGTTCTGGTTTGTGTTCTGGTGTTTCGTCTGGTATTAGTGCTGATACGAAGCTGCATGAGATTACTGGTTTTTCTTCTTGTTGTTTGAGGTACTCGTGTACTGCTGCTTCGTCAAATTCTGGTGCTTCGCGCTCAATGATTCTTATCGCGTCTTGGGGGCAGTGTCCTAGGCATGCGCCTAGGCCGTCGCAGTATACGTCGCTGACTAGTCGTGCTTTTCCGTTTATGATTTTGAGGGCTCCTTCTGCGCAGTTGGGTATGCATTCTCCGCATCCGTTGCATTTTTCTTCGTCTATTTCTACGATTTTTCTTGTTACCACACCATTCACCATGAAGTTTGTTTCATATGAAGAATGTGTCATTACGATATAAAGTTTAACGAAAAAACCCTTGAATCAACCACTAATACGATTATTTCTCCATAAAAACCTAAAACCATGAAAACACACTGATATGGGAAAGCCCTTGGATATCCGCGAATGGCTCAAATCACTACCAGCTAAAATCAGGGAGATACCAAAACACATCAAAAACATCCCTGCAGCCTTACGTGAAGCCATAATCGGATACAGGAAAAGCTACAACGCCGGGGTCGAAAAGTTTGGTGTTTGGTGGAAGGTCTTCCAGATCAGCATCTGGGCCTTTGTACTCATATTCATAGTAACAGCAATAGTGATATTCGTGGTCTATATCCCCAAGATCGAGATGATACAGTGGACGCTACGCTGAGGCGTTCTCCCAGAGCTTATCACCAACATAATGGAGGTTCTGGATAACCTTACCCTTCTTATCACTGATGATCTCAGCACTAGACTTCCTAGCCTTACCAATCGCCAACGCCTTACCGTGAGTAACATCCCTCACCGCAACGATAGAGCCCTCATCAAACTCGTCAACTTCTTGGATTCCGGGAGCCATGATATCAGCACCATTACAGACAAACCTGATAGCCCCCATATCCACTACAACACGTGGAAGAATATCCATATATGAGCCTCCAAGATATGGGTAGAGCCCGTTCTCATCCTCGATAAACTCCATCCGGTCATCAAAGATGTAGATCTTCTTCTCCTCAAACTCGGCTACCTCAACCTTCTTTGCCTCAAGCTCTCCATAGACCCCCGATAAACTCTGTAATAGTTTCCGGGCGTCCTTGCTTCTCATGGTTTGGCGTCTACGAATCAAGATACATCGAATTATGAGTCCACGCCTTAAAAATCAGGGGGATTACCGCCCACTGAAATCAGTCTTAGCGGCGCGTTCACTGAGATAATTATGCCAAAGAATCCTCGCCGCGACGCTTCTCCATGGCCTCCAAGCATCAGCGATCTCCGCTGCCACATCATTATCTGGTCGAGTGTCAAGCTGTTTTACTTCCTGCATAGAAGTCAAAAGAGCAATATCCCCTCGGGGCCATATGTCAGGGCGTCTCAGCACCATGAGCAAATATACTCCAGCAGTCCAAGGCCCTATACCTTTGAGAGCTGTAAGCGTCTCAGATACTTCCTCATCGCTTTGCTTGACCAACTCAGCTAAGTCAAGTTCTCCACAGAGAATACTATCTGCCAGTATTCGGCAGTATCGGGTTTTCTGTCTGCTGAACCCGATTTGTTTGAGTTCAGCGTCATCTAGGGTAAGAAACTCCTCGGGTGTAAGGGGGTTGATTTGGTCTAGTAGTTTATCATATGCTGCCTGTGCTGATGAGAGGGATACTTGTTGCTCCAAGATTATCTTGACCAGGGTGGGGAATCCGGGTTCTCGTGCCCAGAGTGGCGGGTATCCGTGTTTCTCTATAACAGCCCGTAGATGAGGGTCACGTTCGGCTAGCTCATCGGCTGCCCTGTGGAGTGATTCCTCATCGAGCAATGTCTAGTCCTCTTGGTAAACTATCTTGAAGCGTTTGAGATCAACCAGCATATCCTTGTTGAACTCAAAACCCAAAGCCTCTCCACGGCGCTTGTAGTACTTGTCATGCTCCCTGAAATAGGACTCAAGGGTTCTATCGTCCTCACCCTCCCAGTAAGCATGCTCAGCATCCACATCACGGTACTTGACGCGTCTAACACTCACAGTCTCAATTACCAAGACTGGCTTATCCCGTCCATCAAGAATAATATCATATTCACCAACATTGGACTCAGGCCAACCCTCAAGCTCGCTCTCCTTCACCAATGAGGTGCTGGTGCGTTTGATACCCTGTTTAACGTATCCAAGTAGCTCATCTATTAGTTCAGGATTATCGCCAAAACCCCAAGCATCAGTAAAGCCGCCTGTTATGCCTGTGGCTGTTTTGGCGCGTTCCCAGAAATCCAGTACATCCTGTGAGTAAGACAATATAATCGCCGGGAAATATGGCTACGGGTTATTAAAATTGGTTGAAAAAAGGGTTTAGAGGTTCTTCATGAACCTTTCGAGCCTTGCGATGCCTTCCTTTAGGAGGGGCATTGGCTGGCAGAGGGGTACACGTACCATTCCATCCTGTCCGGGTCCAAATGTGTGACCGGGGCTGAACATCAGGTTCTCCTCTTTTGCTAGCTTGTCGCAGAACTCTTGGCTACCCATGCCTGTGCTCTTGGCGTCAAACCAAGCGTAGAAGCTTCCCTCAAACAGATCACAAGTGAGTCCATCGATGGCGTCTACCGCTGGACAGAAGTACTTGCGTCGCTCATCATATGCCTTGACGCGTTCATCGACGTACTTGAAGTCGCCGTTGAGTGCTGCTGCTCCCGCCGCGTATAGGAATGTTGGTGGTCTTGGTGCCGCCATGCCCGCGATTCCCTTGGCTTTCGCCGCGTACATCTCAGGTACGATGATGTAGCCCAGTCTCCAGCCAGTCATGCTGAATGTCTTGCTGAAGCTCATGATGTTGATGGTGCGCTTAGCGTATTCCTCACTGAGGCTCGCTGTTGATACGAACTTGTTGTCATCGTAGACGAAGTGGAGGTATATCTCGTCGCTGTAGATGCCTAGGTCGTGGTCTACCGCGAGATCTCCGATGGCGCGTAGCTCTTTCTCGGTGAAGACTGTACCAGTGGGGTTGTTTGGGTTACATACAAGCACCGCTTTAGTCTTGGGTGTGATCTTCTCAGCGATCTCATCTAGATCAGGGTGATATGCATTCTCTCTTTCCAGCTGGACAAGGTTCTGCTTGACTCCCAGTCCATTGAGGATTGAGAAGTGTCCACGGTATGTGGGCTCGAACATTAGAATCTCGTCGCCGGGGTCCAGAATGGTTCGTAGCGCCACGTATAGTGCCGCGCTGCTTCCTGCGCATGGGATTACGGCTGAGTCTGGATATGTGACTCCTCCGAATCGTTTGTAGTAGTCTACTACTGCGTCTCTGAATACCTTTGGTTTGTCTGTCTGGAACCCGTAGTGGGTCCACTCGCCGCCTTCCTTCATCTTCTCGTATGCTGCCTCGTAGACGTAGTCTGGGGCTTCTACGTCGGGGTCGCCGACGCTGAGTACAATCTTTTCCTTGGACATTGATTGATCTGTTTAACTCCCTGCTAATCGTATATAAGAAGCACCACCAATAGTAATCAGTGCTATTTTTAACTCAATCTAACATAAGAAAAACCATGTTTGGAGAACTCTCTATCACTCAATGTTCTAGCGAACATATCCTTCAGCTTGTCGAGTTATGGCGAGAATACTTGATTGATCAGGGAGATGATCCAATTCTCAGATACCTTGACGTGAATCATACAGAGGGATATGGGAATATTCTCAATAGCTTCCAGAAAAAAGAGTCTGAAGGATTCCTTGTTGCTCTCAACGGGGATGAGGTGGTTGGTTTCGTC
>JAOZIG010000512.1 GCA_026014515.1 Candidatus Bathyarchaeota archaeon
GGGCTCTGCATGGTATTTCTCGGCAATCTCGTCGCGCTCCTCTTTACTCAGTATCTCGTGAAGTGGAACCAGCGCGTGTTCAAAGATATCAAAGGTCGGGAGACTCTTTGGTATCAGCTCAATCGCCATCTCTGGGGCATTGCTACGGGCACTGTAGGTGTATTTTCCATCACCGACGATGATGCCTCCGGTTACTTCTTCGGCATCGATCTTGTCCTTGAGTTCCCTGATGTACGCGATTCCTATTGTTTTCAGGTCAAGCAAGATGTGCATTAGATACTTTTCATCGCCTTTGCTTAGACGATAAATGATCTTGTCCTCATCCTTCTCAACTGAGTCAACCGTCATGTTACGGTACTTGATAATCAAAGCCGCCCTCTTCTCTTCAAGAGTCTTAGCTTTCTCTAATGTGGCCATTTACCTCGCCTTTACCCGTTTGACTATTGGTGCTCGTACTTTTCTGAATATTCTGTATCCACAGTAGGGACACCTGAAGCTGATGTAGCGCTGGAGGTCCTTGTAAGGAACTCTTCGTGCGCATTTTATGCACTCGTAGACTGGTCCCTCTGTATGCATTGTTTCAATACCATCATCGGCGGACATATTAACGACCCTAAGATAACTCTAAACCCTCTCATTAAAACTAATCGTTTTTTGACTGATTACATGAGTTTTCTGAGTCTCTAGTTGCCTATGTGTTCCATCGATGAAGACACATGGTACGCGTGAAGCGGAAAATGAGGAAATAGAAGAGATACTGAATGATACCCGGGAGGCATCATCTTGATCACATCGAAACCTATGGACATGGTATGCTCCACAAATTTCTCTCCAAATCATAGATTAGGTATTTAATTACCTTATAACCGCGCCATATACCATTCTTTCACTGGCAACACCAGTGATTTTCACCAATAATACATCACCAGCAACGATATTCCCGTCCTTAACAAGAACCACTGGACCATGAAGCATAGGATAAGCAACCCAGAAACGCCTATCCCGGTCATAACGCTCAGCAACCACAACCCTCACACGGTCACTAACAAGCTCCTGCTTCTGCTCCATATTAGCCTCCAAGGCGGCATCATAGATACGCTTACTCAACTGGTCTTGACTCGCAGGCGCACCTGATGGACACTGTGAAAATGAAGAAGCTGGCAAACTCAGAAAACGATAAAGAATAACCCGATCTGAGCCCGCCCGCATACTAGCGTCAATCATTTTCACCGTCTCATAAACCGTCTCACTTGTCTGACCCGGTAAACCATGAATAAAGTACACATATGGCTTCATACCCGCATCCTTAAGACGCCTTAACGAGACAAGCGTCTCAGACGGTGTATCGGGTCTACCCAGCAACCTGCTATGTTCATCAGAACCCGTCTCAAACCCAACACTAACAGGCGTATCCCTAAGATACTTACCTAATATTGACGCGGCTCGCTCAGTCACCAAAGCAGCCTTGATATTCTCAATCATAATTGATGCGTTTCCAGAAGCAACCTGAGGAAGACCAGTTAAACCAGACAATAACTCCTCTAAAGCCTCATAATTAGGTTCAGGACTCCTCGGATCAGTAAGCGGCTCAGGCTCAACAAGCGCCTCCCTCTGATAATCAAGAAAACCCGGAGCACTCAAAACAATCCTGTGAACACCCAGCGCCAATAACTTCCTAGTCTCCTCAATGATCAACTTGCTCGGTCTACTCTTAGGTGGCCCATATAGACTTGGGACACTGCAGTACCCGCATCCCGGGGGAATCCCCACTGGACAATCATATCTTTCAGTCAAACCCGCTTGAGTACATTGCTCACAAAAAGTACACGCGCTACCCACTGGACCTATGCGTGCCCTGTTGAAGTTACTACATCCACGAACCGTCTCGACATAGACTCGGGCCGACTTGTATAATGGATAGTTAGCTATTGTATCTGTAGAAGGCGGGTATTCTTCGTATACATTCTTGGGTTGAAGGGGTCTAAGCGGGTTAACAGTGATCCTCTTCTTAACTCTATAACTAATACCCTTCACAGACTCCACGTTATCCGGGAACACGCCCTCACCTAATCCACCCATCAACAACTCAACCAGAGTATACTCTCCCTCTCCAGTAACAGCGATGTCCCCACCGGTTCTACGAAGCACCCGTTCAGGCTCTGAACCCGCAGGTCCACCGATAACCACAGGACCATTATGATTTTTTCTCCACTTCCGTACCGACCTCTGTATAGCCTGAACATCGCTGCTCATACCGCTGAGAAATAATACATCAAAACCCTCTACCCGGTCTTTAAGAAATTTTTCAACTGGACTAATGACAGGTTCAAAACCTTTCACCTCTAACACACCAGCAATTGTCCTCGGTCCAGCGCCGATCACATCCCTTGTACTGTGTCTGACACCTTTTCCAGATGCAAGTGTATCAACGATTAGAGGCTTCACATCGGCAAAGAGTAGGCAAGAGGGATAAACCTTGGGGGTAGTTTCATAAAGCCAAGAAGACTCTTCATAATATCCATGAATATACCCGTTACCCTCATCGGGGCAATGTCCCTGAGCTTCGCAGTCACATACATCATGGTCCCAGCCTTCAACAAATACATGCACTCAATCGGAGTAGTCGGCGCAGATATAATGAAGAAAGAAAAAAAACCCATAGCCGACATGGGCGGACCCGGAGTAGTAACAGGGTTTCTTCTCGGAGTCTTCTTCTACATTGGCTTAGAGATATTCATCACAAAGAGATTAATGGAACTCGGAGAGATCCTCGCATGCCTATGCACCGTCCTAATAATATCACATATTGGAATATTCGATACATTAACAGCACTCGCCAAACAACGTGAGGGTGAAGGCGAGTTTGAACAATACAAAAAGATAGGCATACCCCGCTGGCTCTACTTCTTCATCCCATTACCCGCAGCCGTACCATTAATGGCAGTCAACGCAGGTATCAGCAAACTAACACTCCCCTTCCTTGGAAGAATAGATTTTGGGGTAGCGTATCCCTTGCTACTAATTCCCATAGCGATTCTATGCTGCAGCAACGCCACAAATTTCCTAGCTGGATTCAATGGCTTAGAGGCTGGCATGGGGTCAGTAGCATTACTCAGCCTAGGCATCTACGCTATAAGACAAGGACAGCTAAACGCAGCCATGATAGCATTATGCTTCGCGTTTGCCCTCATCGCTTTTCTCAGATACAACTGGTATCCAGCCTCTGTATTCCCCGGTGACTTGAATTACACTATTGGCGCCGTATACGCTGGGGTTACCGTTATTGGTAACATGGAGAAATTCGCTATCCTATGCTTCCTACCCTATGTATTGGAGGCTTTCCTCAAAGCAGCGTCAAGATTCGAAGCAGAAAGCTATGGAATACTACAGGAAAATGGAACCGTAAAGCCCCGCGAGAACAAGATACGTGGACTCACCCATCTTGTTATGAATATGGGGAATTTCACAGAGCCACAGATAACAGCCATCCTAATAGGATTTGAAGCCGTAATCTGTGTATTGAGTTTCCTAGTAATAGGTTACATTTAAACGGCTTATCGGTGTCTTTAAATTGGTCGCATGAGGGATGGTTTAACTATGCAGTTCAGTGAAATGGACAGTAAAGAACGGAGCGTACTGTATGCATCACTATTTCTAGTATTGGTTGTCTTCGGCTCCGCAGCCTATCTGTATCTAAATCCCCCTGTTCAAGTCTTCGAGGCAAAGGTGTTTGAAGTATACGAACAAAACGGTAACACATTCATCCTGTCCTATGGGGAGGGAAAACTAAAACTGAATGGCATTCACGAGATAGAGGTAGATGAGACCTATAGGATCACCTATCAGAGTAGAAAGCGGAACTTTGCAGATGTAATTATTAGCATCGAGAAGATAAGCTAAGTATTGTTGCCTATGAGGCGTCTTATCGATAGTCACGCGCATATTGATGGCTTTAATGACCCAGAGTTATTGATGAAAAACAGTAGAGAGGCTGGAATAGATGGGGTCATCTGTGTAGGTGGCGATCTCGACTCAAGCAAGTACGCTCTTGAGGTGGCTCAACGTTTTCCCGGGTTTTATTTTTCGGCTATTGGTGTTCATCCTGCGAACATACTGAAGACTGATCTCGATGAAGCATTACTGTTTCTCAGGGAGAATCTGGACAATTGTGTTGCATTGG
>JAOZIG010000350.1:0-2766 GCA_026014515.1 Candidatus Bathyarchaeota archaeon
GAGGAGAACAGTCTCTCAGTCAGTCTCAGGGAGGAAAACGATACACCGGCAATGGTGAAAGCAATTGTAGATCATGGTGTGGGTGTTCGTTATGTTAAGCCTCTTGAGATGAGTCTTGAGGAAGCATACCTTGAGTTGATGGAGGAAGACCAATGAGACTCGACAAAGCATTACTGATCTTCAAGAAGGATTTCATAGAGATCACCCGCAACAAAGAGGTTCTACTACCAATGCTCATACTGCCTGTGATATTCGCGTTCCTACTGCCTGCCATGAGCGTGATAAGCCCGGAGAGCGTCAACACAGGCACAGAAGATCAGGCAATGGTGGAAAACATACTAAACAATCTCCCACCGAACATCAAAACCGAGCTATCAGCGTACACTGCCTACGAGAAGACCATCTACATAATGCTGGTCTACTTCTTTACGCCATTCTTCCTCATTATACCCATAATGAGCAGTAGCGTCATAGCATCAGACAGCTTCGCAGGAGAAAAAGAAAGAAACACCCTAGAAGCACTACTGGCTACGCCCTTAACCGACTCAGAGCTACTCCTTGGTAAGATTCTCGTGAGCTTCATACCCGGCATGGGTGTAACCTTCTTCGGAGCACTACTCTACATCGGAACTGTAGACTATCTGACCTTTGATATCTTTGGTAAATACATCCTCCCCACAGGACCATGGGTCATCATGCTTCTGGTTCTAGCTCCAGTCATCTCACTACTAGGCGTAGGAGTATCAGTGATCGTCTCATCACGCGTCAAGGGCTTCAGGGAGGCACAACAACTCAGCGCCATACTAGTAATACCTGTCTTGGCGCTTCTCTTTGGTCAAGCATCAGGGTTACTGATGTTGGGCAGCATCGTGATGATTGAGTTAGCGGCAGTGATCGCAGTGATTGATATACTAGTCTTCAGGGTTGGCACAAGGTTGTTCCAGAGAGAGAACATCCTCGCCTCATCAAGATAACTAGTAGATATCGCTCTCAGCGATATGCCAGTTCCTGATGTGGCTGAGACGTAAATCTCCTCGATAAACCACGCCATCAACCTGACGCGTGCCCACTAATGCCTTCATAATCACTTGATACCATGGTACTACATCAAAGCCTTGTCTGATTGCGGTACGCTGGCGTTCACCACCCTGTATGGTATCCATCTCCAACAAAGTAGCATCAGGATTCAGCTCTACAAGGTTCTCGGCTATGCTACCAAGGTGCTTGTTCATCAAACCCGGGTTATAATCATTGATCGTGAGGGTTGTCTTCTCCCCCTCAGTGACCTTATCAGTTACAACATAACCAGCTGGCCCGTCGTTGGAGACTACTCTGTATATTTTTATCCTCTTGAAGGGGTGCTCCAGCATCCTCCAGCAGAGATATTCCCTTGATCGATTAACATGGAACAGCCTTGACTTTGTCGCCCAACCCATATACAACTGATAGAGCGTATCTACATCAATTGGCTCCAATGTAGTCTTCTTTCTCGCATGCTTGACCTGTTCAGGCTTCAGGAAACACTTGTTCACATCATAGGCAAGCTCGGAGCCAGCCTTACGGGCGGCACCAGCCGCCTCAACGAGGTTGAACCCAATCAAGAACTCGGCGTCAACGTTACTCATCTCAGCCTCAAGAAACCTGAGGGTCATCTGGAACAAGCCTCTGCGTCTATGGTGTTCATCGACAAAGCCGTCACAGCCCTGTATCGCCCTGAATATTTTTTCTCCTCTTCTTATCTCAAGTGGTAGAAAGCTGTTGAACGCTACGGGACCGTCAGTCTTGTGTTCTACTACAGCGATACTTGTGAAATCACGCTTGTTGGGGTTGCGCTTCCACTTCCAGTCATAGACTGCCTCATCGTATTCATCGTAGAGAGCCTTGTTTAGTCCAGTTATGTATGGTCTAAGATCAGTTTCATCGTTGAACCATCGCACAGTGTAATCTTCAGACAAACTCAAAACAATATGCAGCATCCACCTACTTAAAACCAAGCCAAAAGAACCCCAAAAAGGGCTTATTTCCCCTTCAATAGTTTCTGAAATAATTCTTCATAGTTTCTGATCCAATTAGGTAATAATCCTGAAATCTGCTTTTAAATCGAAACTGGTTCCATGCGCCTGTGAAACCAACAATGGAAGAATCAAACTCAAACGAGAAAAAAGACTACTGCGCAAAATGCGGTAGCATCATGCCAAAGGACTCAATATTCTGCGAGTCATGCGGCGCACCAAAAAAACACGGAGACATCACTTACGTTAAAAGCAGTGGTGGAACCAGCAATGGCTGGAAAGCAGTCGCTATCATCATCGGCGGCTTAATGATCATGGGATCAATTCCCTTCCTCTTCGGAGGAGGCGCCCTCATGGGCATAACCGAGTACTTTGACCAAGGCGGTGGCTACATCGGCGTAGATAATGTAGACTTTGAGACAAGCACACAGATGATTGTCGGCAAAGAGCTTGACATCGTCATGGATGAGATGGATGGTCCAACCCATTGGATGTGGGAGCCAGACCTAGAAGACTTCGTCACCCTAAAGATCAAGGCTGAGAGCAACACTGGTGAACAAGTATTCATCGGAATCATCGATGCATCAGACGCATACGACCTCTTAGGGGACGCAGCGTATGACCAGATCACCGATTTCAGGATGGAGGACTTCCGTGACAGTTACCCATACATCGAGTACAGGTACCACCCCGGACAGACACTGAACATCACACCAACAGACCTAGACATTTGGATCGCAGAAGCACGTGGCGC
>JAOZIG010000350.1:2776-4151 GCA_026014515.1 Candidatus Bathyarchaeota archaeon
AACAGACCCTAGAATGGTCACCTGAGACCGGTAACTTCTGGTTGGTGATTATGAACGCAGATGGCTCAGCTAACGTTGATGTCGAGGTTGGTATGGGTGCAAAAGTACCCATAGTCAGCAGCATCGGCAAGGGCCTATTCGTAAGCGGCTTGGTGCTACTAGCCGCAGGCGTAGCAATCGTATACTTTGGGGCGATAAAGCCCGGCAACAGGAGGATCTAAGAAATGTACTGTAAGAAATGTGGAAACGAGATATCAGAAGAGGCAGAGTACTGCCCAAGGTGCGGAGCACCCCAGAACGTTAGCGAGCTAATGCTTGCAAGCACAGGGGAGAGAATACTGGCGTACATCATCGACGGAATCATCATCGGTTTCGTGGTGAGTGCCCTAAGCTTCCCTGGGTTGTTCCTCCCCTTCCATACGCCTTTCCTGAACATGAGCCTGAACAGCGTAGCCCTGTTCCTATACTGGAGCTACACAGAGGGTACGACTGGTCAGAGCATAGGCAAGAAGGTGATGAACATCAAGGTAACAGACCTCTACGGTGAGCAGATAGACATGAGCACAAGCATGTACCAAGCCTTCGGTAAGGCATTCCTGCTACCCTTGGACCTAATCATAGGGCTCATCGCTTACCCTGAGAAAGAGCAGAGGCTCTTCAACCACCTAAGCGGAACCATCGTGGTCAAAGAATAAGACCACAACTCCCCGGTTTTTATCTAACCGTTCAACTTTTTTCCCAGACAAACAATGGAAACTATTTGTAATCATAAATCAAGGAACCTTGAAGGTTGTGCATGCACCTCTGAGACCTGTGAGAGAAAGGGAATCTGCTGCGAGTGTGTAGCTAACCATCGAAGCAATGGTAATCTGCCAGCTTGTCTCAGACCAGCAGAGTAGTTTACCACTCAGCGACAGGGTAAGTGTAGTTTTCCCCTGTCTTGAGGCGTTTTATTTTACCATTCTCAAACTCATAGACCGCGTACTCGTTGTGGCTGCCATATCCCGATGCCTTCATCTGGAACTTGTCGCCTTCAACGTGTTTGAGCACTGTATGATCTATCATTGGGTCTAGCAGCTGAGGTGTGATCATGATGAGTTCACCGTTGTAGACCAGCACCTCTACATCGCCCCACCGGTTCCTGAACTTGCCAGTATACTTCTCTAGGTCCATCACCTGTTTTTCCTCTGGTTTGGGCGCCAGTCCCGGTGCAATCCACTGATACGCCTTCTCAGCATACTTCACAGGCTCACCGTCACCAGCGTTCGTAAAGACAACCACCGCTACCTTGTCTTCCAAGTCGATCCTGAGATTAGTCCTGTAACCGGGCACGGAGCCACCGTGTCCAACATAGGTCTTGTTTCCAATGCGTAGG
>JAOZIG010000163.1 GCA_026014515.1 Candidatus Bathyarchaeota archaeon
GATACCTGAAAGAGCAAAATACATCAGGGTCTTCGTCCAAGAACTCGAAAGACTTCACAGCCACCTACAATGGCTTGGAGTCGCTGCCCACGAGATCGGGTTTGATACACTCTTCTACTATATCTGGAGAGACAGGGAGATCGTGATGAACCTCCTTGAGGAGATCAGCGGTAATAGATGCAACTACGCGATGCCAACAATCGGCGGCGTCAGAAGAGACCTGAACAAGGATAACTTCCCAAGATGGCACAAACTAGTTGACACCATCTACGAGAGAACCGAGTACTACATCAAAGTCGCCTCAACAGAGCAGACCATACTAGACAGAGCAATCGGCGTCGGATACCTGGGCAAGAGCGACATGATAAAGCTCAGCGGCGCAGGACCCAACGCAAGATGCAGCGGAGTTCCCTGTGACATTAGGAAACTCAATCCATACCTAGTCTACGACCAGTTCGACTTCGAGCACATCTATGTAGACAACGGTGACGTACTTGGACAAGTACTAGTAAGAGCCCTGGAGACACTGGAGAGCTGTAAGATACTCAAACAAGTAATGGACACGATCCCAGAAGGGGAGATCAAGACAAAGTTCGGTCCACTCAACAAAGTCCCAGAAGGAGAAGCAGCATACCTAGTCGAAGCACAACGTGGAGAATTAATCCACTACACAATAAGCGACGGCAAAAACATGCCCTTCAGACACAAGATCAGGGCACCCACAATGGCAAACCTCCCAAGCCTCGTTGAGAGACTCAAAGGCGGATACATTGCCGACATACCCATCGTCTTGGCTGGAATCGACCCATGCTTCAGCTGTACTGACAGGATGGTCTTCTATGATGAAGGCAAGGATAAGTCATGGAGTTGGGATGAGACTCAGCTTCGTAAATACCGTAAGGAGTGGTTTGAGAAGTGAATCCAATCTTAACCGCAGTCCAGGTACTTTTGTTCCCTGGTTTATCATTCATCCTGAGCCACACGCTATACGCGGAGTGGCTTAGCAGAAAAACAGTGGCGAGGCTCCAGAACAGGACCGGTCCACTGCACACAGGCTGGCAGGGAATCCTTCAGCCAGTCGCGGATTACATCAAGTTACTGGTGAAGGAAGACATCACCCCAGCAGCGGCTGAGGCAGGAGTCTTCAACATTGTACCAGTCTTCATATTCGCCATCCCACTAGCGGCTACATTCTTGATTCCAATACAGAGCATCACAACCCTCTGGGGATACGAGCCAGTAGCAGCCTTCGAGGGCGACCTAATCATGGTCCTGTTCCTCATGAGCCTAACCGTCTTAGCGGTCTTCTTGGCGGGATGGAGCAGCGGCAACCTCTTCGGAGCAGTCGGAGCCACAAGGGTTGCATTCATGATGCTCGCATACGAGATCCCACTCGGACTCGTAGCAATCAGCCCAGCCATCATGGCGAAGAGCCTCAGCATCGTGAATATCGTTGACTGGCAAGTAGCCAGCGTACAGAGCTTCCTAGCAAACCCGACAATACCCGGGTTCCTACTCGGAATAGTAATGTTCATCGGATTCGCGATCTACACTGTCTGCCTATTGGCGGAGCTTGAGATGCGCCCCTTCGACATGAGTGAGGCGGAGACCGAGATCGTCCACGGATGGCAAGTAGAGTACAGCGGCGTAAAACTAGCGCTACTCAACAGCGGACACGACGTAAAAATGGTCTTAGCAGCAGGACTACTGACAAGCCTTTACCTCGGCGGACCAGCAGGACCAATCCTACCTCCAGTAGTCTGGTTTATCATAAAGACCAGTTTCTGCGTACTCATCCTGAGTAACCTAAGCGCCTTGTTCGCCCGTTTCAGGATCGACCAGATGGTTACGGGAGCATGGAAATACCTTGTACCCTTAGCTGTACTACAAGTAATGGCAACAGTTGCCTTATCAGGAGTGATCTAAGATGGCCATGGAGAGAGAACTACTAAAAAGCGCATTCAGCAAACCAGCCACACTAATCTACCCATTCGAGAAACCCGAGGTCCCAGAGGGACTCAGGGGAAAACATGAGTATGAGCAAGAGAAGTGTATCGGATGTGGCCTCTGTGCAAGAGTCTGCCCCAGCTTCGCTATCGAGCTCATGGGTGGTCCCGGTCCAAAGATGACTGGGCTAAAGATTGACCTAGGTAAGTGTCTGTTCTGCCAGCAGTGTGAAGAGGTCTGTCCAAGGGACTGTCTACGATTGACGACAGAATACGAGCTTGCGGTTATTAACAAGGAAGACGGTATTCTGAACTTCCCCAGGGAGCCTCCGGCACCACCAGCGCCTAAGAAAGAAGAGTGAAACCCCTCTTTTTAACTAATTTATATTAAATTTTCTAACTATAATAGGCAAATAACCCATTAGAAGCTATTTTGAGAGTATCTGGTATAGGGCATTTGCCACAGAAACCGCTGCGGCCTCAAGAGGCTCAGTCATAGGAGCCCCTAACCCAATAGACATGGGCTGAATACCAAGCAACAAGACATCAACACCCAACGATTTCTCGATATAACTGATGAAGATATTCAAAGGCAAACTATGTGTCGAGATAGCTTGCCCCCCAATATGTTCCGCGGTAATTAGTTTAGTCTCTCCGGGTGCACCTCTGAAGTTGGCTGCATCAACCATCAACACGTGAGTAGGTTTGAACTCCTCAACTTTACCTGTGAAGGCTTCTGGTACAGACTCAGTGTTCAAGGCAAGTACATCTTTCATTGGTTTTTCTTCGAGTAGTTCTATGATTCTTGGTCCGACAGCATCATCTCCCCTGATGGGGTTTCCTACGCCAACGATTACTACTCGTCTTGGTTTTGCTCCAAAGTATTCTCTGAGTCCTTGCTCAAGCGACATATCGCAGAATCAGGTTTCGTTTGATAAAAAGAATTTGAAAAAAGAGAAGCTATGGGAGGTTAATCCCAGAGGTAGTTTCCTACTGTTGCGTGTGCGATCACATAGACTGGACCAGAAAGTCCACTGACAATGTAGCCGTCGTGCATTACTTCAGGCAGGTCTCCATGTATGTATGAGTACTGTCCCGGTGCTACTGTTGGTTCACCACCCAGTGTTGGGAACATTTCTGTACCAACATAGAGATGTGTCTCCAGCATAAAGTAGCCAGGATGCATTACGTAATCAACAAACATCATGTAACCATCATAAAAGATTAACAAGTCTCCTACATAGGTTCCCTTGGTTATGTCACTCTGTCCAGCTCCAGCGTAGATAGGGAAATTGTAAACACCCATATCTAGTGGTCCATTTGTCCAGCCCCATCGGTTGAAGCCGTTTTCAAGGAAGTCGTTAGCATATGCTCTACCGTATGCAAATGCTGTTTCTGTACCATACTCTTGTGGTGGCGGTGGTGGAGTCTCCTTGCAGATGGTGTACTCGAAGTAGGTTGCCCAGCTCTTGCCGAAGGGCCCTCCTTCTGCCCAGCCTGTCTCTTCTTCGATCATCTCACCGTTCTCAAAGACCATTACAACTGCGTGGGCAGCGATGACAACTGTTCCTTGGTCCCACCAAGCTTGATCCATTGGAATCTCGTAGGTGTACTCTGTTACAGCTGGATCGTGGGTCATCTGATAGGCAAAGTTACCGACTTTTGGGCTTCCCTTCTTTGTCATGGGGAAGTCTAAGTATTGTAGTTCAATGTCTAGATGTGTTTCTGTTAGTACCCATGGATCATTTGTCGAATATGTTACGTAGATATAGTCCTCGTCATTGCTGACTGTGACTGAGCCTGCGTCGATATGTTGTCCAGCCCAGAGAGTTACACTATCTCCACATGAGATAGGTTCTGCAGATGCGACTGGTAGTGCAAATGTTGTAAGCAGTACTGCTAATGTGAGCGCTAATCCAATTTTTTTCATTGTTTTCATTTTTTTCACCTTTGTTTGCAAACTCAACCGTAGCAACGGTTGTCCCATAGAAACCCCCATCTCACGCGCTCACAGCGTTCCGGGATAACACCCTTCCGATGTTATAGATTGCAAATCTAGAATTTTGTTTTATATTGCATTATTTAAAGCATCTTGATTAAGGTTTACATGAATATTTTATGCTAGTTTTTACAGAAAAAATGAAAAATATGGATAAAAATGTTAAAGTTGAGAAGCGACTTTGTCCTTGAATAAGGCTAGCATCTCAGTGTTTTCAGAGATAGTCTTGCTTGGGCGTACATTGATGATACTCATTTTCATACCCAAGTCCATGGCTCGACGCCATTTCTCAATAAGAACCTCGGGTGTACCGATGAAATCATACTCACGTGCAACCTTGATGTCAGTGCCACGTTCCTTCCATGTTTGAAGAGTCTTCTCGTATTCAGCCTCATTCTTCATCAAGTAGACGCTTGGTGCGAACCCACTGATGAAAACATCATCAACGGTCTTCCCTAACTCGTCAAGGTTCTTGTGATAATAGCCAAGAATACGGGCGATGTTCTGTAGGTTACCAGAAGCATTGATACCATCAGCATACTTTGCTGCGATCTTAATCATCCTTGGTTGTCTAGCGCCGACGCTGATCCTAAATGGCTTTTGTATAGGCTGAGGAACATTCATTGCCTCCTTGAGTTTCCAATATTTCCCATCATAACTGAAAACCTCGTTATGCATCATTCCCTTCAGTATATCAACTGCCTCTTTAAGACGCGAGACACGCTCAGCAGCAGTGGGCATCCCTCTTCCCTTCTCCATTAGGTCATATCCAAGATACTCTGGTTCACTCCAACCAGCGCCGAGGATTAACTCATACCTACCATCAGTCATCTGGTCCAACGTGGCAGCCATCTTAGCCAACAAGGCTGGATTCCTCATACTATTGAACAATGTGATCTGACCCACCTTGATCTTTTTTGTCTCCACGCCGATACCGGTCATGAGAGTCCAAGCCTCCCAGTAGGGCTCACTACGGTCACCTGACAAGCCCTCAACATGGTCATTAACAAAAACCCCATAATATCCGAGGTTTTCCGCTGCTTGGGCTAGCTCAAGCATCTTTGGGTATGTCTGGGCTCCCCTAACATATACTCCGAATTCCATGGGAGTATCCCACAGGTGATGATTATTAAACGATACCCACAGGGAAGCCATATATCAGAATCAATCATCAATACACTGGTTACTGGGGAAATACTGTGAGCGAAAAGACACCAATCAAGACACCATTCTTCTACGGGTGGATAATCGTAATAGTAGCTGGACTAGCAGCATACTTCAGTGGACCCGGCCAAACATACACTGTAAGCGTCTATATCGACAGCTACATCAACGAGTTCGGATGGAGCAGAACCACAGTCTCCAGCATGTACAGCATGGGCACCTTCGCAGCGGGCATGCTGATGGGAATCATCGGTAAACTCCTCGACAAATATGGACACAGAAAGATAGCATCTATCATAGCAGTAGGAACCGGGATAGCCTTCTTCTTCATGAGCATGGTGAGCAGCGTACCCATGCTACTCATCGGGTTTTTCCTAATCAGGCTTCTCAGTCAGGGAAGCATGGGACTCATCAGCGGCACAATGGTACCCCAATGGTTCATCAAACGAAAAGGAAGAGCCATGAGCATAGTAAGCGTCTTCGGTGCACTAAGCATGGCATCCTACCCAGCAATAAACATCTGGCTCATCCAACGATTCGGATGGCAGAACGGGTGGAGAACATGGACCATCGTAGCTTGGCTAGTAGTAGTCCCACTTTTCTATTTCTTCATCAGGAACCGACCAGAGGACGTTGGACTATACCCGGACAACGAAAAACCAGTAGAAGACAACGGCGAAGTAGTAATAATTGAGGAAGAAGCGTGGACGCTACAGGAGGCACTACGAACTAGAAGCTTCTGGCTCGTCAACTACGTCACAGTAATACCATCAGCCATAATCACAGGCTGCGTATTCCACCAAATATCAATCCTAGGACAATCAGGACTATCCCCCGAAACAGCCGCACTAATCAGCACAGTAACCAGCCTAATCAACCTACCAATAGCCTTACTGGCAGGAGGGTTAGCAGACAAATACCCGTTAAGATACCTAATGGCAATAAACCAAGGACTGCTCTTGGCAATGGTCGCAGCACTATACTATGCCGATTCATTGACTCTGGTGCTTGTCTACGGTGCATTCATGGGTATAATGATGGGAATGCAGGCAATAGTAAGAGGCGTCGTCTGGCCCGAATACTTTGGTAGAAAACACCTCAGCACCATCAGAGGCGTAAACATGATGGCGGGAGTAATAGGCTCAGCCCTCGGACCACTACCCTATGGATACGCCTACGACCTATTCGGAGGCTACTCAGAGGTACTGCTAGCTTCTATGATATTCCCCCTTCTGGGCATATTCCTTGGATACCTAGCGAAAAAGCCAGAGAAAATAGATTAAATCCACTTTACAACAGGATGCTTCTTGACTGGTATCTCAGGAGCCTTATCGGGATAACCAAGAATAACTGGACCATAGATTTTCTCACCCTCACCAAGCTCCAAAGCATCAACGATCTCAGGGTTATCAAGAACCTGAGCTCCAAAGTAGAGGTAACAGCTACCTAAGCCGAGACTGGTTGCTGCCAGCATCATGTTCTCGGTAACCATGGCGCTGTCAATGGGTCCATGTCCAATCACAAACACGACGCAGGGTGCCTCGTAGTAGACTGGGTCTTTCATCTCTCCATAATGTTTGACTGCCTCATAGTGCTCTGGGTTGTTCTTCTTTATGTTATCAAAAACACGTTTCCAGTTCGCATAGGCAGTATCATAGAGCTTACCACGAATCTCCGCGTCAGTAACAACAACAAAACGCCAAGCCTGACGATTATTACCAGTTGGAGCATAATTACCAGCCTCAATAACCTGTTGGATTAACTCCTCGGGCACTGGATCAGGCTTGTATGATCTAACACTTCGTCTATTCTTGATGTTCTCTAAAACAGGATTCATGCACTAGATGGGTGTTAGATGGATAATAATTCTACGAAGAGATACGCCTGAACCCAGAGTAGACATTAAACCGCTCACCACGTACAAACCCAAGCAAACTCATTCCAGCTGCCTGAGCGATACAAACACCACTACACATAGGAGCAGAAACACTACACATCACCGGAACCCCAGCAAAAGCAGCCTTCAAGACCATTTCTCCACTAAGCCTACCACTAGTAACAAGGATTGATTCACCAAGATTAATACCTGCATCCATTGCCAATCCAACAACCTTATCCAAGGCGTTAAACCGCCCTACATCCTCAGCGAAAACATACCCTAAATCGCGGTGGTAGATCAAAGCTGAGTGAGTGCCTCCAGTTTGCTTGAAGACATCACAAGAATCATTAAGCAACCCCATCGCTTTGAAAACATCCTCTGGTAAGATTAAGTCAAGCCCATCATTACTCTCTAGATCAATTTCTTCGTCCTTGTAGGCGTGTTCAAGGATACTAAGCCATAGTTCTCGATGAATTTCAGGGTCAAAGCTACAGTTTAGTTGAACATTAACTGTGTTTCCGGTCCAGTTGATTGACTCAACGTCTCTGGTACCATCAATTATGTTGATAGTTCTTAGATGCCCTAGTACTAACTCATCAAGGTGTTTCTCATACGCCATCAGTTCTGATAATGGGACTCCATTTACTCTGATCCTGACAAGGACATCCTCAACCACCTCATCCTCAAGATACTCAGCGGCACCAGAATCGAACCTAAGAACACGCATAAGAGAACAAAAACCTCACCAGATAAAAGGATAAATATCACGGGATATGTTCCAGTCGGCATGGAAAGAGCGCTACAGGCACTTTTAGTATCAATATTCGTCGCCATGCTTGGACTAGGCGTAGTAAGCCCCATCATGCCCCTCTACGCAGAGTCTCTAGGCGCCACTTATACACAGATTGGCCTACTAAGCAGCGCCTGGAGCATCTCCAGATTCATATTCTCGGCACCAGCGGGAAGACTCAGCGATACAATGAGCAGAAAAAAAGTCATTATGGCGGGACTCGGCGGCTACGCAGCGGTATCACTGTTATACATTATCTCATGGAACTTCACATCACTACTCACATTCAGGTTCCTCCACGGAATAGGCTCAGCCATGGCGATACCAGTCGCAATGGCATACGCAGCGGACCTAGCCCCCAAAGGCCAAGAGGGAAAATACATGGGCACAATGAACCTCGCCATGTTCGGCGGTATGGGAGTAGGCCCCCTTCTCGGAGGCTCACTCACAGACATGTTCAGCCTCAGCGCACCATTCTACGTTATGTGCGCAGGAACAGCAGTAAGCCTACTACTCATACTGGTATTCCTGCCCGACACACCTCCAACTAGAACAGGCAAAGAGAAAGCCAAACCTAGCTTCAGAAAGATACTCACCAACAGAACCCTACTAGCTAACTTCGTCTTCAGAACCGTCAATAGCATTGGAAGAGGCGCCATCTTCGGGTTCCTCACAGTATACATATCATCATCAATAACTGACGGCGGACTAGGACTCTCAGTCACCATGGCTGGTACAGTATTATCAGTGGGACAACTATCAAACGCTGTACTACAACGCCCCTGTGGAGTACTGGCAGACAAATACAACAAGAAAATGCTCATAATACTAGGCGGTATATTCAGCGCCATAGGGATGGCAGGATTCCCATTATCAACAACATTCATTCACTTGATGATATCAAGACTCGTATTCTCACTTGGAAGCGCACTAATGACCCCAGCCATGAGCGCAATAGAAGCCATAGAAGGACGAAAATACGGCGTAGGAACCACCATGAGCGTAATGCAAAGCAGCATGAGCCTCGGAAACATGGCGGGACCACTACTCTCAGGCATACTAGCGGACATACTGAGCCTACGACCCATCTTCTACATGGGCACAGCAATCAGCGTATTCGGACTCGCACTCTATCTCATTCTCTCACCAAGAGGAATAAGCATCGAATCATTTGAAGAGTTATAACCAACCGGCTACCAGAAATAACCATGAATCTTCAAGCCCTCACAGAGGAAGAAAAAGCATACTATGCACGCCAAATCACCATGAAGGGCTTCGGAGAAGAAAGCCAAACACAACTTAAAAACAGCAAAGCATGCATAACCGGACTAGGAGGACTCGGAAGCCCAATAGCCACACAGTTAGCCGCCATGGGAATAGGCTACTTAAGAATCATTGACCATGATACAGTTGACATCACAAACCTCCACAGACAACACCTCTACAGCATAGACTCAGTAGGTGAACCCAAGACTGATGCCGCAACGGAGAGACTCAGAAAACTCAACCCATACATCAAGATTGAGCCAATCAACACAGAAATAACAACAGAAAACGCAGACAAACTAGTCAAAGACATAGATATAGTAGTTGATGCATTGGATGCCATGGCACCTAGGTATGCGGTCAACAAAGCCTGCGTAGACCAGAATATCCCGTTTATTCATGGAGGAGTCATCAGGGAAATTGGAACAGCCACAACCATAATCCCCCATAAAACCCCATGCCTAGAATGCTTCAAAGGCGGAATAGATGACTCCAAGCTACCAAGCAACGCGAGTCAAGGAGTTCACCCATCCATTATAAACATAATCGCTAGCATTCAAACGAGCGAAACCATCAAAATATTGACAGGAAAACAACCATTACTAGCTGGAAAACTCCTATTTTTCGACCTAACGGACTTAACAATGGAGTTCATAGGGATCACTAAACAAGACAACTGTAGAATATGTGGCTAAAAAAAGGAGGGGGAGGTTATAGCCCCGAAATCTCTACATGCGCAGAAGAGGACTTTATAACGTCCTGTATTCCTTCGACTAGTATCTTTGCTGAGATGTCGCTAGTCTCTAATGATTGTGTGGTTCCCTTGTGGATGATGTCTATCTTGTATCTTCCAGTTAGTTTTACTTCGTCTATATCATCATATGGCGCATCCAAGACGACATCATAACTTTTCTTAAGGAATCCCTTTACGCTGATAAACACCATCTTGTTTCTTCCAAGACATAGGTATCCGTTTTGTTTCTCAAAGCGACATGAGTAAGTCTTGACAATTGTGTCATCGGGGCCTATTGTTTTTTCGGCTAGGTCATGCCATGGGGTTGACATTTTTCCTCACATCGTCCATACAAACTATCATCGATAAATATTTCTTCTATATAATATATACAAATATAACGGGGTTAGATGAAGCCCGGCTACTCGGGCTTATATACCTTATCGATGGTCAACTCAGCGATATCAGAAGCATAATCCCCGATCCTCATCACACTTTCCCTAATCACAAACAAAGGATAGAAGAAAGGCATATTCACAGTAATATTAGGGAAAGGCGTAATCGATCTGGCTAGTTGAGAAAGCCGATACTGCTCATCAATAATAATATCACAGTTCTCCACAGACCGTTGACGATAAACCTCAATCGCGGTCTCATATGCATTAATACTCGCCTCGGTAGTCGTGATTAACTTAGCCCAAAGTTCTTCGGGCACAGCATCCTTGTGCTCCTCAATCTGGACCAAGCTATATGCGACGTTATGAACATTATCGGCTACACGTTCAATCAAATCAACCATAGTCTGATAATCAAGACAATCCAACATATCCAAGTCAAGATGGTTAGCCAAAGCGGGATCAATGGCTGCAGAACGAAGAAGCCTCAATGAATAGAACATAAACTGGTCAACATCCTCCTCCAGCGCCACTACGCTTCGCGCCAACTCAAGGTCCCAAGTCTTCATCGCCTTCAAGACATCCTTGCACATGGACAAGGTGATAAGATGCATCCGTTCCACGCCATCACGGACATTTGCCATAGACTCATTCATCAATGTCTGCAGTGTTACGCTGCTCGCGTTACTAGCAAGGATTCTAAGGTAGAGTGATTTCACCACATCCCTGATGGCTTGCTGCTGTGTGACTGAGAAAATGCCATCAGAGTTTAACACAATATCGTTGTACCCGTTAAGATAACAACCTATTACTATACGAAAGATAGAATCAGAACTCGCATCACCATCAATATCAACCACAATACGTTTTCCTTTATCAGCTACGTTTAGAGATGATTTTATTAAAAGAGAAAGGTCTCTCTGGACCTCCAGCGATACCAAGTCTCCTTTTTCGAGATCATTAGTTTCTATCCATTCCTTTGGGAGAGATACAACAAGGCTGGATTTTCCCAGCGCCATTATCTTACGGGTCTCCATCTGAGTTCAGATATGACAACGCATAACGAGTATATACGATTGTTGAAAAATATAGAGTCAGTATTGTGGTTTCAATAAATGCTTAGCAGCCTCAACACTCTCCATTGTGTCAAGATCGATAAAGGAAACTAATTCTAGGTCAATTTCTCTCAACTTCTCAATGGGTAAAGAGACTTTATCATTCATGGTTTCAAGCACTCGCCTAATACGCAACTCACCACGATCCCGCAATCTCTCAGCGGTTTCCAAACAATTAGCTACATGAAAAACGGATGGAAAAGGCTCTATCCAGCCATTGGGCTTCTGAAGCAATGTCCCATTCAAACCGTAAGAGATACAAAACAACATCTCCAAAATAACAGGGTCAACAAAAGGCATATCACAAGCGCAAACAACAGCGTACTCACCCTTCGCTTCCTTCAAGCCAGTAATCAACCCGATCAAAGGGGAGTCCTCAGGGTAACAGTCCGTGACAATGCGAACATCGTTAGGAACAACTTCCCAGTACCGGGGAATAGTCTCTTCTGACCCAACAACCACTATTATCTCATCAACAACCCCACTGAGTATATCAATGATCCAAGAGACAAGAGGTCGTCCTTCTAGTTTTACTAATCCCTTATCTTGACCGAGCCTTGAGGACTTACCTCCACTGAGGATGATACCCGTTCGCATATCAGACCAGATATTTTGTGAAGCAACTACATAATACTATGCAATTCACTGCTCCATAACTTGAACAAGATAACCATCCGCGCCCTTTTCTAGCATAACGGGAGAAAAAATCAATTCAACCTGCCCAACATCAACACGATTACTCTCAAGGAAACCACCATCACACAGATGCTTAAAGTCGAGAGCTAGATCAAAACGGATAGATTCACCGGGTAAAAGCCTCCCATGTATCTTGGAGAATATTCTAGGCTCATCAAGGAGCCCAAACCTACTGGCACAAGACTCCAAACCTAGAATTTTTCTAAACAAAAGATTACATCGATGAATCTTATGGCTCTTGTCAATTAACCCGATACCAATCAATGAATGATTAAAAATACGATCAAACTGATGCTGCGTATGCATCAAACCACGCTCCATCTCACGACGCTCAGTAATATCCCGCAAGAAATAGATTTGCGCTGGCTTACCAAAGAAATACATGTTCTGTAAAGTGCCCATAACAAGCCGTAGATTACCTGAATCACATCGAAGGGCTAACTCAAAGGGCACTACCCGGTTATCAGTGATAATCCTCTGTAAGGACATCCAACCAACCTCATCCAAATCATTATCCAACACAAAATCAGTGAAACGACGCCCAACAAGATCCAACTGACTATCAACATCAAACAAAGAGACAGCCGAATTATTCGAATACTCAATCACATTATCGATGATAACCAGAATAGCTTCAGGGTTTGAATCGAAAATAACTCGATAAATTTGTTCAGCGCGATACTTGTCAACAGCATGACGAATCCTGTTCAATAAAACCTCATAATGACTAGGCTCGATTTCTTTACGGATATAATCATCAGCTCCCGCTTGAAAAGCATGCTCGGCAACCTCTTCACTCCCCTGACCAGTATACAAGATAAAGGGAATGTCCTTCAACTCCTTGACACGTGAGGCAAACTCCACACCATTCATAGGAGGCATCAAATAATCGGAAACAACACAATCAAAACCATCCTCAGCGACAAGCTTGAGAGCCTCCAAAGGATTACCGCAGCTAACAACCTCAACAGACGCATCAAGCTGACCCATAAAGATCTGCAGCATCTCAAGCTGTGAGGTATCATCATCCACATGAAGAACCCGTAAAAACGAGCTCCCAGAACTAAATGAACCAGATAAAATAGTACTACTGCTATAGTTTTCCGTCTTTATTTCCGCACCCTCCCTTATTCCCACACACAGGAAGATAGGATACAACACTGAACACCTGAAGAATATTAAATATTTACCTATTTACACTATGTAAAACGGATGAGAACATCCACAAACCAACGAATAACGGGAGAAATAGGACCAAAACTATCACTAAGCCTTCTTAGATACGCAAAATCTTGTTTTGTTAAAGCCTTGAGAATCAATACCCCAACTAAATACAAGAAAACAGATAATAAACCACCAAGGAATAATTCTATCCATTGATTTAGAACCAGGAATGTAACAAACCCATAGACAACAAAACAGGAAAATACGGAAATTACTATCATTTTAAGTAAAAACTGGGTGTTAAATTTAAACCCAAAAATCCTATGGATATAATATACATTAAATAGTGTGTTGACAGATGCGGTAACAAAATAAGTGTACAAAAGACCAATAGCACCATAATTCAGAATAGCAAAATAACTCAAAGGCAATGACACGATAAACTTAGCCAAGGTACTCTTAAAGTTAACATCATTTCTATTTTGACCACTTAGAAGAGAACCATTACATACAGATCCAAATCCTATCAACAAAAAGCTCAACATGTAAATGCGGAGATAATGAGGTGCATAGATGTACTTGTCTGCAAAAAGGATGTAGATTATCTGATCAGCAAGAGCAATAATTGTAAAAATGATCAAATAACCAAACAACGTAGAGTACTTTACAGCGTTTCTGTATAGAAAATTAAGCTCTTTTTTATTGTTTTCAAGTTTAGAAAACAAGGGAAAAATGGTGGTACCAATAGGTAGTGTTACAAAGGAGAGGAGAACGCCAAAGTTCAAAACAACAGAGTAGTTTCCAATAATATCGTTGATCTCTATAATTGTGTATTTTGAGGTCTGCCAACTACCAAGCATTGTCGTGTAGAATTGGGGTAATATACCTCCAAGTAAGGATGTGAGATATAGTGGAAACCCATATGTGAGAATAATTTTGACTGCTTCTTTATGGGAAATTGTAGCGCCTCCTATTGGTTCATTTCTGTAAATAATGAATATGAAAACAAGACCTAAAACACCACTGAGAATAATCGGTGCGCTGTGACCAAGGACTGCTCCAAGAGCGCCGAGACCAATGTAGACCAGTATTGGAGATATTACACTCTTGACAAAAGAGTAAGCTAAGCTGATCATGCTGCGAAGCTCCATTCGCTCATACCCAATTGTAATACCTTGTGCGAGTGTAGAAAACCCAGACCCAACAATGCTTAGGGAGAGGTATTTGATGAACATTTCTTGTTCGGGTTCATTGAAAATGTTGTTGGCAATGTAACCAGCTGAGAAGTAGACTAATAGTGTGAGAGAAATTGATGTAACTGTATTGATTAGAAGCCCAGATTCTATGAATACGCGTAGATTTTCTGTTTTCTTTTCATGACGATACTGTGCTAGGTACTTTATCATGGCTTGTTGAACTCCGAGATTCATCAATAGAACAGCTATCTGGACCACAGATTGGGCTTTGTTGAAGGAACCATAGCTAACTGGTCCTAGTATTCGTGCTACTACTAGCATGCCAAATGCGAGGATGAATGTTGATGATATTTGTCCGATTAAGAGGATCAGGCTTCCTCTTGTGGTGGTTTTGACTAGGTCTTCGATGTTTTCATCCATTTTTGTCGCCTGATGTGTGGTTTATCTGTGTTGATGGTGGTTAAATTGGTTGCTGCTATGTTTCGGTTTTCTTTGTGAGTGAAATCATTTTATTTATGTCTATGGTTACTGTCATATGTTGAGGATAACCTAGGGGGAGAAAAAAAATGAGCAGCCAATCATCAGAAGTAATTCATTGTCCGAACTGCAAGGAAGACGTGCCAAAAACACTGTACTGCCTGAACTGTGGGTATCCACTCTATAAACTGGAGCAACAGAAGAAAGCCGAGGAAAAAGAAGAACCCGAGGTGGAAGAAGAGCCGGTTGAAGAAGTGGATATGAGCGTTGAGATAGAGCAACCAGAAACAGTAGAACCAGTCCCAGAGCCCGAACCAGAAGAGGAAGAGGTTTACGAGGAACCGGAGCCAGAGCCTGAAGAAGAGGAACCTGAGATCGAAACTACGATAGAGGTCGAAGAGGAACCTGAACCGATAGAGATAGCTCCAGAGCCCGAACCAGAAGAGGAAGAGGTTTACGAGGAACCGGAGCTAGAATCTGAACCTGTGCTTGAGCCAGTCATTGAACCCAAGGTTGAGACAGAAATCTTCACCCCTGAGGAACGTGAATCATACATGATGGATGAAATAAAAATCGAGTTCGCACCAGATCCTCTCACAAAAGAGGTAATGGAGAATCTAGCAAAGAACATTACACTAAAAATACGGTTAGTGCGGTTGCTCCGTGAAAGCCAAGTTAAAGAAGAGACCTTCAAGAAACTGTTTGACAGCTATGTAGACCAAGGTAGACTGTGGGTCAGCAGACGTGACGAGATTATCAGACGCTTCAAAGGCGATATTGATCGTATGGAGCAGGAGCTTGTCTCAGCCAAGAAAGACTTTGAGTTACTGGAAATCCGTAAGAACATCGGTGATGCCGGTGATGAAGAGTATAATGTCAAGGCGCCTGCTTACAAGTGGGATATCGGGAATCTTGATAAGGAGATCAAGAGTACTCGTGGTGGTATCCAGTATGTGATTAACCTCAAGGGTTTGATCCCGAACGAGGAGGTTGAAGAGCTCAAGAATATGGCTGAGTCTGATTTCGGCGAGCTTGACTCTCTTGATGGTGTAACAAGTGATACCATTGCACGGATGAAGGAAGCCCTCAGTGAGGCGCTTAATACCCTCGAATCTTAATTTTCTTCTTTTTCTTGTCCCCTTAGATAGAACCAGAGAGTAGCTAACAATAAGAGTACTCCTGGTACTCCGAATGCTAGGTATCCGTATGGTAGGGTGCCTATGATTGTTTGTAGTACTGTGTTTATCGGGGTTAGCGCGACGAATAAGATTACGGATACGGCTGCTGCGGCTCCTGTGAGGGCTATGGCGATTGTGGATTGTTTGATGAATATCTGGTTTGACCTGTTTTCTTCGATGCCTCTGTTGATGAGTTCTATGCTTGTTCTTCGGCTTACTGATGTGAAGTATAGGCTTAGGTAGCCGACGAGTATTACTGCGCCTGAGATGAATACGACTAGTGGGCTTCGTACAGGGTCGAGTATCTGGGGTTTCTGTATTAGGTTTAGCCAGTCTAGTCGGCTGTAGCTGAGTATTTCAGGGGTTACGAGAAGCAGATTCAACTGGTATATGTTGATGATGTTCTCCGGTTGCCCCATAATGTAGTCATAGACGATGAGTAACGAAACGAATAGTGTGACTAGTAGAGGGATTATGGTTGTTATTTGTTGGCTGCTGATGGTGGTGATCTGGAACATTCTGAGTATCTGTACTAGTGCTGTGCTGACGATTTGGTATAGTGATGAGTTGAATAGGCTGGTTATGGCGAGGTAGCTTCCGAGGATGGTTATGCCTGCTTCGTAGGCTCGTATTGGTGTTTGTGTGTGGCTCATCTTTGTCTCACCTGTTGTAGTAGTACTTGTGTGATGGTTTGTTCGGCTGGGTCCCAGTTGATGGCTGTGACTCCTAGGCGTCTGAGTGTTTTTAGTTGGGCGTTTTCGTAGTGTCTGAGTATTTGTGCTGCTGTTTTGTCGCCTCGTTTTTTGATGCTTAGGTTGTAGCCGCTGACGTTGATGAGCATCATGTTGTTCATTGTCTGGCTCTTGCGGCTGTATTTTCTGAGTTCCATTAATCCGTTTACGATGTTTTGCTGGTTAGTGTCGTTTAGTCTTGTTATGATGATGAATAGGGGGTTTGTTCCTCTGATGTGTCCTTTCATGTGGTTTGCTGCGGATATTATGCTGTTATTTGTGGATTCTATCTCTGTATCAAGCATGAGTCTGTGTATCTTGAATTGCTGTATTCTTCCGGCTTCGGGGAAGAGGTAGTTCTGTTCTTGAGATTTTTTTGGTTTAACAGTGCCTCCGTTGTTGCTGTTGAATAGGCTTAATCCTACCATGCATTGTCGGGTTAGGTAGAATTCGCTGAGTCCTAGGGTGGCTTGGACTGCGTATTCGAAGCTGTTTTTGAGGCTGGTGCCGAGTCCGAGGGACTTGTTGGTGTCTAGGAAGATGAATACGACTCTTCTGCCTTCTCTTTCGTATTCGTTTACTGATGGTCGGCTGTTGGGTGCCATGAGTTTTCTGGCTGTGGCTTTCCAGTTGATGTTTTTGTAGGGGTCGCCTGCGTTGTAGTCTCGTAGTTCTTTGAAGTTGGTGGTGGGTACTCCGAGTTTTACTCGTGATTCTTCTGGCATAGGGATTCTTGTGAATATTTTTTGTTGGCGGATTCGTTTTGCGGTTAGGCTTCGGGGTTTTACTATGAGTTCTGTTTTTTCTGTGAATGTGCCTTGGGTTGTGGGTCGTAGTTGTAGTGGGTGTCTGGACTCATAATGAAGATTGGTGAGTTGGTAAACGCCTCTTCTTGTGCATTTGATGCGGTAGCGTAGTTCTAGGACTTGGTTTGATCGTTGTATCCAGTATGCTTGTATGTTGTTGCCTTCGATGAGGCTAAAGTGTGGGGGTATGGTTTGTCCGAGGGTTACGAGCCCTATTCCTTTCTCTACGGTGACTTGGTGGATTAGTTCGAGTTCGTCGTCTACGTAGGTTATGATGGATTCTGGTGGGGGTAGGTGGGTTAGGTTGCTTGGTGGTTGTATTTCTAGGGAGGCGTAGATGAATAGGAGGCTGATTAGTCCGAGGCAGAGGAGTATGGTGTTTCCTGTGAGCATGCCTGTGAGTATGAATCCTAGGGCGCTGATGACTAGTTTCAGGGGGTCTCCTGTGAGCAATCTCATTACCTGCGTAGGATTTCTTTGGGGGCTTCTATCTTGTCTAGTACTTCTTCTATGATGCTTCGTGGGGTGATTTTGTCTTCGAGGGCGTATTCCAGCTTCATGATGAGTCTGTGTGCTAGTGCGTCTACTGCGTAGAGTTTTACGTCGTCTGGGATGACGTAGTCTCGTCCGTTGATGGCGGCGTTTGCTTTGGATACTTTGTATAGGCTTAGTCCGCCTCTTGGGCTTGCTCCGACTTCTACGTATGGGCTTTCTCTTGTGGCTCTTACGATTCGTGAGATGTAGAGGTAGATTTGGTCGTCTACGTAGATTTCTTGTTCTATATAGTCTTGGATTTCGCGGAATGTGTTCTGGGTGGTGACGCTTTGTATTTGGTCTGTGGGGTCGTCTTGTCCCCATTTTGAGCGGTTTTTTAGTATTTGGGCTTCTAGGTCTTCGTTTTTGACGTAGCCTGTGCTTAGTTTGATGAGGAATCTGTCTAGTTGGGCTTCTGGTAGTGGGTATGTTCCTTCTAGTTCGATGGGGTTCTGGGTTGCGATTACGAAGAAGGGTCTTTCTAGGCGGTGGGTTTCGCCTTCTATTGTGACTTGGCGTTCTTCCATGCATTCGAGGAGGCTGCTTTGTACTTTTGGTGGGCTGCGGTTTATTTCGTCTGCTAGTAGTATGTGGGTGAATACTGGTCCTTTTTCGAGGTTGAATTCGCCGGTGTTCATTCTCCAGACTTTTGTGCCTGTGATGTCGCTTGGCATGAGGTCGGGTGTGAATTGTATTCTGCCCCATTCGCAGCCTGTTGTGCGGGCGAATACTTTGGCTAGGAGGGTTTTTCCTAGTCCGGGGTTGTCTTCGAATAGTATGTGTCCGTTGGCGAGGCTTGCGGCTAGTACTTTTTGGAGTAGTTGGCGGTCTCCTACGAAGTATTGTTGGATTGTGTCGAGTATTTGGTCTGTGGTTTCTGTGAGCTGGTTGAGTTGCATGGAATCGCCTCTATGGTTGGATTTTATGGTTCAGGGGGTTTTAACTGTATGGAGTCTTGTTCTATTTTTCTGGTGTCTACTGGTGGGTACTTTGAGGAAAAAATTTTCTTGTAGGAAGATGTGTGAGACGGTAATATTTGGTGACGTACGTTTTTGTATTGATTCACCGGCTTATTGGTACTGATTAAGATCGAAACAGGGCTGTTCTGGGGCTGGTTTCGAGTAAAGAAGCCGCTTCCGGGTTTTCTTGGCGTACCCCCCCCCCTTAGCATCAAATCTCAATTTAGTTATCTGTGATTTCACCATCAGGCATTATTTTTATTTCCTTTTGTTTGCCTTTTTCGCCTATTATCGTAGCAACCCATCCTTTTCCGAATCCCCAATATCTTCCTTTGAAGGAGACCAAGTCTCCTTCTGATAGTTGTTCAGCTAAGTATCTTGCTCGTGCTTCAGTAATTTTCATTTTTACTATCTCACAAGAGTATTCTGTTGGAGTTTGATAGACTTCTATATCGTACGTTCCATCAATCTCGGATACTAGACGAAGTTCGTAGAGTTCTTTTGTCTCATTACCAATTTTTGTTTTGTTTTCTGGATTTGAGATATTTTTTTCGATTAAATAATTGGTTGCTCGTTTTATGGCTTCTTCCCATGTTAAGTTCATGCTTATTATTTGTGGCTTAGCCTGATAGTTTATGTGTAATTGCCATTCATAGACAGGGTCTTTGAATAGAAAATCATAACCTCTGTCGCCTTTCCACATTTTTACTAACTCAGAATTATCTCTGTTCTCTCGTTGCGCAATTTCAAGAGCATATTTGTCGTTGATTCTAAGTATATGCTCTAATTTGTTATCCAAGGTTGATGTAAACGCGATTTCTCCATTTTCTGAAGTGAAACTTAACTCCCAGCTTGCTTCTGTGACTTTTCCAAAATTGATTTTTAGTTGAGAGTTTTGATCATATTTTGAGTCAGAGAAGATACTCTTGGCTTTTCTACATGCTTTCTCAACAACAATTTCCTCATGTGTAGGTTCAGTTAGAATCTTTCCTGAGGATTTATAGACATTGAACCGATCTTTTGATAAATTGTTTATAGTGACAGTCCATACTTTCTCGTTGTCCTTGATTTCAAACTGTGCTGTTTCAAATTCTGGATACTCTTGAACAATTATTTTTCTTGCGTCGCTTTTAGAAAATGAAGGTCTATTTGAGTCTACTTTTCCTTTAATGCAGTCAAAGGAGAAGTGGCATTTTTTCCCTTTGTAGAGGTAATTGAGGGTAATTTTTGATGCGATATGTTTTTTCTGAGGTGTGCAGTAAATGTCTTGGTTTGGGATACCATCTATTTGTATCATTCTTTTGTAAGCTATGCGTCTAATTTTAGGGTAGGATATTTTGAATTTTGATGCCAGTTCTCTATAGTTATTATATGGCTCTTGTTTGACATAATTTACCTCTTCGGCTCGTCGAATGTTACTTCGTTCATTCCCTACATCATATACGATGTTTCCTTTTTCGTCTGTAATTAGTAGTCCTTTTCCAGACCATCTCGCTCTTACCCTGCCTTGTGAGTCGTGCCATACTTTGTTGACGTCCCAGTCAACGGTTCGGAATCCTCTGAGTGTTATCGTTGCTCCTGTTATTTCTATATCTGAGAGGTTTATCTCGCATCCATACTTGAGGAAATGTGAGAATCCTTCGATGAATGCTATTGGCTCTATTTTGGGCAATATGAATGGTTCAACTTGACCTTTAGTTCCGAATGAGAGATTTTTATATAGGTCTTTGAAGCTCGTTATAGTTAGTGTTTCTTTACTAGTTTTTTTCGTAATATTGTTATCCAGATCGTAGTTTGTACAAAGTTCAGCTAATTTATCCCCGTCAATTAATGTTATGGGGTTATCTTCTGCTATCTCTATTGCTTCTCGTGTAAAAGTCGAGGAAGTAAAGAATATTCCTCTATCTGCACCGTGGATTGTTAATGCTCCTGCAAATTTCTGTATGTCTGGGCTTGATACGGGGGCTGTGTCATAGAATTTACATTGCACTATGTATTTTGTTTTATGTCCGAACTCGTCTTCTCGGTAACCTTCTACGTCTACGCCTCTGTCTGCTGTTCCTCCAACTCTTCTTACGTCGAGATACCCCATTGAGCGAAGAAGATCCGCTATTAGTTCTTCAAATATCCTGTCAGACAAGATAATGAATTTTATTGATATAATAATTTAACAATTTTCATCCATACTAAATGTCTGTTTAGCTCAATATTCATAATTATTCTTTTTTAGCCAAAGTAAAATCGGGTGAAGCAAATATTGTCTGACTATTTGTTTCATAAGGTTAGAACGGTTTATCAAATTCGCATAGAAGGGGCTATTTTCATAGTAAAAATGTATAAGCGTTTTACCAATTACATTTTGGTTCAGAAAGGAGTCTCTAAAGTTTCTAAAAATATCAACTTCTTTAGCCATTGGAGAATTATAAGCAGCAGTAACGATGAAACAACCAGTTTTTTGTGAATTAAGCAAGTTCTCTACTTTTTTAAATTCCTGATTATATCTGTTAATTGCTTCGTCTCCAAATGCAAGCATTAATTCGATTTGACCATCTTTCGGAGGATTTTCTATACTCTTTGTAAACGAAGCTGCCCAATCATTCCAAGCATCAAAATAAGATACATAAACATCTAACCAAGCTTCGTAAGCTTTTGTCCAAATTTCTGGTGGTCTTAGAGCGAGGGTTTTGAAATAATTTTTAGTTAATATTTCATTTGCGTTGATTATTTTCGTTGAATATGTTTGAATTATTTGTACATTGTCCTGATCATTGGAATCTAGGTGTAACATTATTTGGTTTATCAGGTTTTTTATAACATTTGTATAATCTTGCATTTTTTGAGTTTCAGAAATAATATGATCTAACCATTTTTTTTGGTCAATATCACGTTTATTAACATATACTAGTCCGTTTTTATGATCCATTATTTTGTTATGTTGTTGTTGTATTTTTTTAATTAAGGATATTTCTAATGTTCGTATAGCATTTGATATATTAAAAGTGATTTTTTGATTATTATTCTCCTCTTTAGGCAGTAAATTGCTTTGCGCTAACAGTTGAACTAGTTTATCACCGTTGATAAGTTCTAGTTGTTTGTCTTTTACAAAATCAAGTGCGGGTTTTGTGAAGTATGAATTTGTTATTATTATTCCTTTATTCGCGTTTCTTGAGTGTACAACTCCGTATAAGTCACGTACGATAGCGACGCCTACCGGATTTGAGTATCGTTTGCATTGAATTATATAATCGCCTTGTAGTATTGGTTGGTTATTTACTGCATGGATATCAATACCTCCATCAGCGCCTCTGGTTCTTGTTTTTGTTATAAACCCCATTTTTTGAACAAGTTCTTCAATTAAATTCTCAAATTCAGCTCCAGATAGATTTTCTAAAAAATGAGTGGATGACATGCAAAGTAGCCTATAAATATTTTTATTAAAATATTTAACTATATTTTTGCGTGTCTTCACCTTTGATTGATACGTTAAAAGATGTTAGAAATCCGATGATTATTGGTACTGGACCTCTATGGTGAATCCATAACAGTAGGTCTTCCAGTTCTTTGTAAGAGTTCTCCGCTAAGAGGTCACGGTTCGCCATAATTGATTCCTGTAGAACTGTATAGCAGCGTCTCTGCCAATTCCGCTTGAGTATAAATCTATGGCTATTTGTATCTTTTCACAAACACTTACACTTTGTATTTCTTTGGATTCTTTGAATATGTCTGGTCTGTCTGGTTTCAGTATGACCACCGGTATGACTCCTTGACCTTTCTCCAGTGATCGTATCTCGTCAACGTCATCGATGTATACATGGACCATCGGGTAGCTGATGTGATACTCGTAATAGTTTCTTAAACCGCTGAACCCTGTGAACGCGTATCTAATCCCCTTGGTGAAGCAGTATTGGTTTATCATGTTCTCGGTGTCGGTGATGGTTGATGTCGGCAACCTTATGGTTTCAGCTATGAGTTTTTTGAATGGTCTGTCCATGCTTATCTTGTCAAGTAATCTGGCATAGTCCAGTAGGCGAGTATTCCCGTATTCTACCTTCACTATGTCGAGATCTGCTAACTGGTGTATTACCTCGTTCACATACCCTATGGCTACTCCTGTCTGCTGTGAGACCTCGGATTGACTGGTCTCGTTTTTCCCTAGCAGATACTTTGCTATGCGGTAGGCTTTCTTTGATTTGAGACTCATTCATTTTGTTTCAAACGCTAGAGGTTATATCATTTTCGGTAATTACCGAAAATTTCGGTTAAAACCGAAAATCTACTCCCTTGTTTTTCTTAGTTCTCTGGTTATGGTGAATCAGTGTTTCTTAAGGGATAGAAGTGATATTTGGCGTCGATCCATGCTCCGTTGCATTCCATACATCGGAAAAGGGCTCCGTATCTATAGTGAGGTTCTCCGTCTTCTTCTATAGAGTACCAGATATAGGGGGTTTCTCTGTAGATGTTTTTAGCTTGACATTTTGGGCAGGGAATATCATGTTTTTCGTGAAGTAACTTGGACATAACTGGATATTGTTTTATGAATATTTAAGAAAAAGAGGTTGAAGGATTAATCGGGTATAGTAAGTCTCAGATATGGCTAGAGGTTTGCTTCTTCTGGTTCGGTCTCAGAGTCGAGGGATTTGCTGTCTGGTACGTATCTGTAGACTATGGGCATTCTGATGCAGCCGTCTATTACTGCCATTACTATGAATGGGGCTAAGGGGCTGACGCTGTCCCAGAGCCATCCTCCGAGGACTGATGCTGGTACTGCGAGTAGGTTGAAGGCGGATACGCTGAGGGCTGTCATTCGTGCTCTTTGGGTGTGGTTGACGAGTTCTGCTTCTTGTGCTTGCCATGCTACGCCTGTTGCGTCGCTTATGCCCATGAGTATCCATGCTAGGATCAGGAATAGTTGCTGTTTTCCCAATAGGAGGAATATGATTGTGCCTATGTACATGATGCCTCGTCCTGAGATTATGATCCATTTTCTACCGACGCGGTCTGTGAGGCTTCCCATCATGGGTGATGTGATTATGTTGACTAGGCTTCTGACTGTGACCATGTAGCTGATTGTTATGGCTGATGCTCCGTGGATTGTTGCTGCGAATAGTATCCAGAATGGTCCTGCTAGTCCTATGCTGATGCTTCCGAGGCTCTTCATGCCTACCCATGCCTTGACGCCTTTTCGTTTGAGGACTATTCTATAGTCTTTGATCATTGTCTTGATGCTGAGTTTTCGCTCGTATTGTCCGGGGATTCTTTCACTTAGCCTAGTGTAGACGGTTATCCACGCGATTATCAGTAGGATTACTTGAACTAGGTAGATGGGTTTGATACCCTCAATGGTTAATCCACCATAGCGTTCTACGATCAGTCCACCGATGAGAGCGGCGAACAGTGTTGGTGTCAGTATGAATATATTGGCAATTCCGTAGACTGCTCCTCTGTGCTCGTTTTTGATGCTGTTGGCGTACATGGCGGTCCAAGGTGGAGAGATAATTCCATCAGCTATACCAGTGAATACGAATGCGGGTATCAGCCAGAGCAGGTTATCCGCCAGATAATATGTTAATGGTACCAGTATACCAACAAATGCTCCGATCAGGAACATGGTTTTCCTGTTTAACCTGTCGGATAGCCAGCCTGTGGCAAACGATGAGATTGCGATGAGAGCTAGACTAAGGCTTGTGAGTAGTCCTAGTTGGGTGCCTGTGGCTCCTAGTGCAACGATGTAGATGGAGTTGTATGGGTTGATGTTTACTACGAAGTTAGCTATGCTTGAGCGTGCGAATATGGTTTTCAGGTCTTTTGAGAGATCGTGGTAAAAGCTAGTTATGTTTTTCAGGGTGTCTCTCAAGGTCGCGCCTTCAATATTTTTTAGTGCATTTTGTGACTAAGGAACTTGGTATTAAACATTGTTTTTGGGTTCTGTTTATATTCTAGCCATAATTGCTCTTATTTTGTGAATAAAAGCCAGTGATGGAACTCTTTGTTAATGCCATTGTACTCGGGGTAGCTCTTCTACTGCTGGGAAAGTTCAGCCACTGGACAATAATCAACAGCGAAAGAATAGCGGAAATAACTGGATTCGGCAAGACCGCCATGGGGTTTATCTTGATGGCGTTATCTACATCACTTCCTGAACTCACTGTGGCTGTGTTCAGTACAGCAAATGAGGAGGCTGTAGGCGTAGCCATCGGTAATGTTCTCGGCAGTAATATTGTGAATATCTGTCTTGTCTTCGGGGCGTGTATTCTATATGCATCACGAAAGAACTTGGTTTGCATCGACTTTATTCCCATGATCACCCGTGAGGACATAAAGAGCCTCCAGTTTGGATTATTCTCAGCTAGCATCATCCCGTTATCATTGATCTATCTGGGCTTCGCCAGTAGACTGATCGGTGTTTTGCTCATAGGCTTGTTCTTATGGAACACTTGGCAGTTGATGAAGAAGAGAGAGGGATTGAAGGATGAAGGGGCTCTTGGAGAGGAAAGAAAAAAGCTCTCATGGTATAGCTTCATGCTCATCGTAGGAATAGCGGGAGTAGTTAGTTGCAGTTACTATATCGTGGAATCAGCCACGTTTATTGCACTTGGTATTGGTGTACCAAAGGTCATCATCGGCGCAACCATTGTGGCTTTTGGCACAAGTCTACCCGAACTGGCTACCAGTCTTCAGGCTACCAAGAATAACAGCATCAATCTAGCGTTAGCGAACATCGTTGGAAGCGCCTTTCTTAACGTGACTCTCATACTCGGAGTCACTTTGGTAGCTGCTAATCTCACCATAAATATCGCGGCATTCACAAACATAGCCGTGTTCAGTCTGATAGCGAATCTTTTCTTATGGTACTTCCTAAGCGGAGACAGAATATGTTGGAAAGAAGGGGCGGTTTTAGTCTTCCTATATGGGTTATTCTTATACAGCAGCCTTAGATTCTAAAGAAATCTCCTTTTCCTCTCTGTTTAGTGGGTTTTGTTTAAATACTGTTTAAGAAACCGATTTTAATGATAAATAAACCCGTTTAATTAAATTAATGACCATATAAACCCTTTTTATTGCGTCATATGGATAAAGTAATGGTTTTTTCTCTGCATTCATTCGCGCATATGAGGGAATCCTCAAAAATTGGATAAAGAAAAAAAGCCGATGAAAGAGAACTGGGCACAAAGCCTTGTCACACGTTTTCTCAAACGGCTCAAAAGGTAGATAAAGAAAATGAATGAAAAAGAGTTAACAAACCTTGGCTCACAGCTAACCCAGAAACAGATTGAACTCGCTAAAATCAAAGGAAACAAAGGCGAGATCAGTGAAATCGTAAAACGTGAAACAGAGCTAGTTGCACTAAAGAGAGAATTCAACCTAGAACTCGACAAGTTAGCTAAAGTCGGAAAAGGGACCATAGTAGATACCGAATAAACTCACTTTTTCCCCTTTGTAACTCGTATTTTTACTATTGTTTCTATCACGGGTTCGTGTTATATACTTCTGAGGGTAATTAATTGGTCGTTAAGCCAAGTTATGGCTGGTGAATGAGTATGGTTGTTTTAGAGGAACCCCTGAAGAAAGTTGTTAAAATCAAGAACTATATCGATGGTGACTGGGTGGAATCCGAGTCAGATGAGAAACGCGATATAATCAACCCTGCAAAGCTACAGAAAATAGCTGAAGTACCAGAAGGATGCGCAGAAGACGTAAAGATGGCTGTTGACGCAGCAGCAGATGCGTTCCCTAGCTGGAGACGTACAACACCCCTGACCCGTGCAAGATACTTTTTCAGGCTCAAGGAGCTACTGGAGGAGAACTTTGAGACCCTTGCCCGGATATGCACACAGGAGCATGGCAAGATTATCGATGAGTCTCGTGGCGAGATCAGGCGTGGTATCGAGAATGTTGAGGTTGCTGCGGGTATTCCCAGCTTGATGATGGGTTACAACCTTGAGGACATCAGCAGAGAGATTGACGAGATACTAATCAAGCAGCCTTTGGGTGTGTTTGCGTGTATCGCGCCGTTCAACTTCCCATTCATGGTACCACTATGGTTCATCCCAACAGCGGTTGCCACAGGAAACACCTATGTCTTGAAGCCAAGCCCTTGGACGCCACTCAGCATGGTCAAGTTCATGGAGCTTGTGGATAAGGCTGGATTCCCAACGGGGGTAATCAACATGGTCCATGGAAACGTAGCGCCCGTACAGGAGATACTGAAGAACCCTGAGATCAAAGGCGTAAGCTTCGTTGGTTCAACCCACATTGGAAGAGATATTGTGTACAAGGAGGCAGCCGCGACGGGTAAACGAGTTCAGGCTCAATGTGGAGCCAAGAACCACCTTGTAGTTATGCCTGATGCGGATATTGAGTCCACAATCCCATCACTGTTATCCAGCTTCTTTGGGAATACAGGTCAGCGTTGTCTAGCAGGAGCTAACCTCGTAATGGTTGGTGACGATGAGGACTGGGTAAAGAGGGTTCTCGATAAGATCAAAGACGCTACTGCGAAGATCAAGATAGGTTATGGTTTGGAGGAGGGCATCCAGATGGGACCCCTTCAGACAGAGCAGCGGAAGAAACGCGTAATCGGATACATCGAGAAGGGAGTAGAGGAAGGCGCTGAATTGATGATGGATGGAAGAGTATTCAATTCATCGGGCTATCCTGAGAAGTGTTTCCTTGGTCCAAGCATCTTTGAGGGCGTCACAGAGGACATGACCATCGCAAAGGAAGAGATATTTGGTCCAGTGATGAGTGTCATGCGTGTATCCAGCCTAGATGAGGCAATAGAGACAGTAAACAAGTCCCAGTATGGTAACGCGGCAAGCATCTTCACCAACAGTGGCAAGAATGGGAGACAGTTCCAGTATGATGTCCAGTGTGGAAACATCGGCGTCAACATTGGAACAGCGGCACCCATGGCGTTCTTCCCATTCAGCGGTATGAAGGACAGCTTCTTCGGAGACCTTCACGGACAGGGAAGGGATGCGGTGGAGTTCTTCACTGAGAACAAGGTAGTCATCCAGCGGTGGCCATAGGGTGCTGAAGACTACAAGTCAGCTTCTCAGTCACCATCAATCCCTTGAGGAAACACAAGCTGGATACCACTCTGCATTGGCTGAGAGGTACTCGGAGCACGCTGATGTGTTCAATAAGCTAGCCAAGGATAACAGGAGGCATTTGGATATGGCTCAGCGGGCTTATCGTGAAGGCGTTACTGATGCCTTTGAGGTGGGATTCCTAGCGGAGGAGCTTGACCCAGCGAAGTATACACTTGTTGAGCCCAAAGGAGACTGGGCTACAGTAATCAAGACCATGATTAGTAACGAGGAGAAAATCATATTGTTCTGTGGTGATGCGGCTTCAAACAGCAGCAAGCTGTTGCCTGATGTGCCTGAGACCTTTGAGCGACTTGTTAAGCGTAAGAAGAGAAGTATAGAAATTATGAAAGAGTATGCCTAGCGGCTACTCGGTTTCCTTATCGGCTATCTTGAGCGCCTCATCAAAGACATCAACGGCATCGTTGATCTCTTTCGCATTGACGATCAAAGGCGGCGCAACGATGAACGTGTTGATCACGTTACCTAGATAGACGCCTTTTTTCATCATCTCGCCGCAGACCTTGTTGAGTATGCTTCCCTCAAACTTGTCCTTACGCTCAGCGAAGGGCTTCTTTGTCTTCTTGTTCTTGACTATCTCGACGCCCCAGAACAATCCCTTACCTCTGACATCGCCTACTGAATTGTGGCTCTCTTTGAGCTCCTCCAAGCGTTTACCAAGTACCTTACCCATCTTTGCTGCGTTCTCGACGATCTTGTGTTTGTCGTATTCCTTGATGGCTGCGACTCCAGCCGCGCAGACCATGGGGTGCATGGCGTAGGTTTGTCCGTGACTGAACAGGTTTTCGGGTTCATCGAAGTAGTCTGCGATCTTCTTGGTGGTGATGGTTGCTCCTAGGGGCATGTAGGCTCCTGAGATACCCTTAGCCATACTCATTATGTCTGGTACGACGCCCCAGTGCTCGATACAGAATAGCTTACCTGTCCTGCCGAACCCAGCCATAACCTCATCATCAATAAGCAATACATCGTTCTCGTCACAAATCTCCCTGAGCCTTGGAACATACTCATCCGGAGGCACCAATATACCGTTACTGCCAACAATAGGCTCGATAACTACTCCTGCAACTGTGCTTGGACGCTCCATCTTGATAATCTCATCAATATACTCAGCACACTGAATACCACAACCCGGATACTCCTTACCAAAAGGACACCTGTAACAGTAACAATCAGGAGCACGAACAACACCAGCAACCCCAACAGCGTTATGAGTACGAGGATCACCAGTCAAAGCTATTGCTCCGCTACTGGAGCCGTGATAAGACCTGTACCTGCTGATGAACTTCCCTCTACGAGTGTACATTCTGGCTATTTGGAGGGCTGCTTCGTTTGCCTCTGCACCTCCAGTGGTGAGATAGCTCTTACAGAGGGGCTCGGGGGTGATCTCTGCAAGCATCTTACCCAGTTTAGCCGCTACCTCGGTTCCGAATCCCGGTGCAGCATAACAGAGTTTGTCTGCCTGTTCCTTGATGGCATCCTTCACAGCTTGGTTGCTGTGTCCTAGGTTACTGCACATGAGTTGGGATGAGAAGTCAAAGTATCGTTTCCCATCCATATCAGTAACATAACATCCTTCCCCGGACTCTATCATCACGGGGTTCCATGTGTTCTCGTATCTCCATGTCCCGTAGACGTATTTTTTCTCCATCTCGCGGGCTTCTTGGTGTCTCGACATGGAAGGGCATGAGTTTGTGGGAATATAATATTTAGGATGAGAACAATATCCATGGGAAGGTTTAGAGGTTGAAGGCTGACACCGCGTATATTAACGCTAAAATAGTCACAATGGACCCAAAGGAGTCCATCGCAGAAGCCGTCGCAGTAAAATATGGACGATTCCTCAAGGTTGGTTCAAACACTGAGATTAATGAGCTGATAAACGAGGACACCACCGTAGTTGACTTGGGCGGCAAGACCGTTATCCCCGGTTTGATTGACAGCCACTGTCACATGATGGACGTAGGCGCGTTACGCCGACTGTATGTTGATGTGAGTGAGGAGGCAGGGGTACGGTCCATCGATGATCTTGTCGAGAAACTCAAGAAAAGAGCAGAAAAAACCCCCAAAGGGGAATGGGTTCTCGGCTACCAGGAGGATGACAGCAAGCTGGTGGAGAAACGCCACCCCACAAGATACGACTTGGACAAGGTAAGCACAGACCACCCAGTGATGGTGATCACTGTGGGAGACCACTTCAGAATGGTAAACAGCCTAGCCCTGAAACAGGCTGGCATCACAGCGGACACCAAAGACCCTGTTGGCGGTAAGTTTGACCGCGACAAGAAAGGCGTACCCAATGGAGGGCTTCACGAGACAGCTATCAAAGCCGTTGTCCCGGAGGAGGTGGATATACCTGACAGGGAACAGGCGAAGGAGGGCGCTAGGGAGATACTCACTGAATGCGCCGAGGTTGGGTTGACATGCGTCTATGATACGGTTGTGAAGCACCAGATCAGGGCAGCCCTTGATTTGGTAAACGAGGGAGAGCTTCCCATCAGGGTAAGGATGGATGTGATGATTGATATGTTCCCCCAGTTGTACAAGCTGGGTATCTACCGAGGCTTGGGCAACGACTGGCTAAAGATTTGTGGACTCAAGTTCTTCTTCGACGGGGCAATCTCGGCTAGAACCGCTGCGGTGACAGAGGAATACCTGAACAAACCCGGGTTCTACGGAGTCATGGCGACAACCAAGGAGATAGCCACCAAGACCATAATGGATGCTTACAAGGAGGGGTACAGGATCAGTGCCCACGCTAACGGGGATAGGGCTATCGAGATGTATCTGGACATCATGGAGGAAGCCCAGAAAAAGTATCCAAGACCCGACCCAAGAAACAGGGACATCCACTGTACCGTTATCACACCCAAACTAGTACAACGCATCAAGAAGCTTGGAATACTACCCACAATCTTTGGACCATACGTCTACTACCACGGTGACAAACTCATCCCAGCCTTCGGTGAAGAAAGACTTGAACGCATGTTCGCCGCACGAACATTCTTGGATGCAGGTGTAAAAATTGCAGCCCACAGCGACCACCCATGCGCACCTTTCCCACCCTTGATGGCGATACATGGATTGGTGAACAGGAAAACCAAGGCGGGTAAGCCTATTGGTCAGAGCCAGAAAGTAAGCGTCATCGAGGCGTTGAGGCTATACACGACCCACTCAGCCTATCAACAGTTTGACGAGGACACACTAGGCAGCATCGAGGAGGGAAAGCTAGCAGACATGGTGGTGTTGGGAGAGGATATTCTGACTATTGACACCGAGAGGATCAAGGACATACCCATCGAGTACACGATAATCGACGGGGAGATCGTCTACCAGCGTTAATCAAGCCGGATAGAAGCTAACACAGTGTTAATGACCTGTTTCCGCTTCTGCTGGTTAAACTTTCTATTATTTTCTATCTGCCAAGGGAACCCTATCCTTGGTGGCTTGGTGTCCCGATAGTTTGTTACTAGGCTAATTATCTGGGTTATCTGAGTAGTGGGCATATCAGACTCATACAGAAGTAGCGTAAGATGTGTGATCAACTCGTCCCGTTGCCCATAGTCAACAAACTGCTCAACCAGTTTAGATAGGTGTTCGAGCTTGGGGTCGGTGCTTGTCTCAACCTGCTGCATATGCTTGCTCCAAGTACCTGTAATATCATGCCTGACGAGGCTCTTCTCAGCGTAATCCTTCAGGTTCCTATACCCGAGGTAGAACGCAGCACAGATCAAAGCCCACTCCCCCACCATCAAGAACTGGGGATTGATACCGCTAAGCTCAAACAAGTAATGCCTAATGAACAAGAGATAGTAGAGGGCTGCAAAGTTGATCAAAGCAACAGTGGATAACCGTTCACCCACCGTCTGACTCAGATACCGTAGATAGCTATTGGGGTTATTCGCCCCAAGACCGGTTAACGCCATAACCGATGTCAACGCAGAGGCTATGATGATTATATTATTCACTGGTTCCGCGAGACCCGCCCGAAGAATAGGCTGAAGCACACTCAGGTAGGGGTTGCCCTGAATAGTTGACTCAAGAGCCGGGTAAAGGCTCACCCATGTCTGGCTACCGAGATAACCCACCAAGAGAATATAGATGCTCATGGCGATAGGCTCAAAAAGATGGTTAATATCCCGGACCCCAACCGAGACGATCTTCTGGATAGTTGAAAGTATCGAGGCATAGAGCAAGAAAGCCGCTATAGGTTTCCCCCAGACGGGTATCGCGCTCCAATCGGCTATGAAATATAACGCACCGGCTATGCTCAGGGTCTCCAAGCCCTCTGATAATGGCTCCATGATGTCTCCCACTAGCATGTTATCCACCAGTAGCGATGCAAACCTCAACACCAGTAACGTCAAGAGAGGCAAACCTAGGAAGCTCAGGTCCACTTGACCCCTTAGCCCTATCCAGTCTAGGGGGATGGTGGTGCTTTGGAGTACGAGAAACCATACCACGAGGATTATGCCTACTAGGTAGGCGACTGTTGGTGCGGCTATCTCCTTAACTGCTTTCTGCATTCAATGCCTCCCTATATGCTCTCATGGCGCTGTAGAACCTAGTATAGTGGTCCCTGTTTATCACATGTAGGCTGTAGTTCGCCTCCTCAAACAAGGAGACAACCCGCCACAATGGCTCATACGCTGCCTCCGGTGTCTGCTCCTTCAAGTGATTGTATAGTTCACGCGCAGTATAGTTGTCCTTGATGCGCTCGAAGCGTTCCCTAGCCTCGTTGAACCTGTTGTTGAATAAGAGAATGATTTCCTCGCGGTAATCAACGATCTTGATCTTGATACGGGTCTGAAGATTCTCGGCTCGATTCACCAACCGAAGCTCATACACTCCTAGGCTAAACTCGTGGCTAAACTCCACTAACCCATCAGCATCGGTCTCGGCGCTATACAGTTCCTCTCCTTCAATGAGGAAAGATAGCCA
>JAOZIG010000129.1 GCA_026014515.1 Candidatus Bathyarchaeota archaeon
GAAGAAAGCGGATGGAGTGTATCCGTAGGACCACTCGACTCTTCTGGAATCCCGTCTTATCTTTCTGATAAATGGAATCCTTACCCCGAATAACTCCATTTTATATAGCTGTCTGGGGAGCCTGCTCCCCCGATAATTATTCTCTCATGGGCGTTTTTTCCTTCTACTTTTTCATGTATCCCCTTGTACTCGATTTTATCTCCGACTTCAAACAGGCTGCCGTAGAGTCCTTCAAACGATACTATTTCCGTGATTTCAGGGTTAGAATCTTTGATTTTGTAGACTGCTGGTAAGAAAATGGATTCACTGGAATCAGTTATAGTAGCGGTTCCAGATGTAACACCGAGTCTATGGTATGTGTTTTCCCCGTACGTCTCCGTGATCTCGTTGTCTAGTCTCGTTGGATGCACCGAGAAATATGTGTCCTCAAAGTATCCATAGTTCCAGCGTTTTTCAGCTATCCTCAAGAGGTCATCAGTAGATAACCCATGTTTGTTGCCTCTATTCTGGACCCACTGTTTTTTCTCCTGTTTTGAAACATCTCTGATAATGCCTGTTTTCTTTAGTTCTTGTAGAGTCTCTATCAAGCGATACGATTCAGGTAATCCGTAGACAGTTAGATCAATATCGCTAAACGCTGGGTTATGTGTCCGAGTTAGTATGCTTCCAGTTACACCAATAGAACCCTCAATATCCGCAGTGTCCTCAAGGATTTCTACAAGACGTAGTAATTTTTCCTCTAATGGATCATTTGGACCATTCTGCTTGATGTTTCTCAGTCGCTCTCGTGGACGATAATAGGTTTTCACTTTTTCTACTGGTACCCATGATACTTCGATGTTTCTTACTGGGCACTGGAGAATGTGCTCTGGATGTGTTTTCTTTAGCCAATCGTATGTGTTCTCTACTTGTGAGACCTGATAATAGGGGATACTTCGCGTGTACCTAGTTCCATCTCGCTCCCATTTTCCATCATTTGATGGTATGTATTTGAGGTAAGCCGTATATCCATCAGCTGGATGAAGATAACCGACCACACAGAATATCAGTCCATCAGTGGTCTCGATGAAATCTCTGTCCTTCGGCTTCGTACCCGATCACCCCAGCTTGGATAAAACGTGTTCCACCAGTTTCTTTGTGATGTTTATCTCTGTGACTGTTTGAAGTCCTTCCCACCCTGGGGTGCTGTTTAGCTCAATCACATAGATGTCATCCTCAGAAACAATTACATCAACACCCGTGTACTCCAGTCCAAGTTTTCTGGCTGCTTTCAAGCATATCTCCTGTATTTCTTTGCTGACCTGATGTTTCACAGCTTTTGCACCGGCGCTGATGTTAGTCTTCCAGTTATCAGAGACCCTTTTCATAGAGGCAACCACTTCGTCTCCGATGACAAACACCCTGATGTCCTCACCCTTATGGGGAATGTATTTCTGAAGATAGAAGACACTCTTGGTCATCTCAAGAGCCCTGAACACACGATAAGCCACATCTTCACTTGTTACCCTTGTGATACCCATTCCGAGAGAACCAAACAACGGCTTTACAATAACATCTTCTCCCAGTTCCTTGAAAGCCTTCATAGCCTCATTAAAACTCTCAGTGACGATAGTTGTCGGTGTCTTTATTCCTGCTTCTTCAAGCAAGGCAGAAGTATAGTACTTGTCAACAGCTTTCTCGATGCTATCCGCTGGGTTGAATACCCTTACACCCATCTCATCGAGTCTATGCAGCGTGTCCATTCGGTAGAATACTTGTTCTGCGGTGCCTCCGGGTACGCGTCTGACTATTACTGCATCATAGTCATCGATTGGATAGCCTTTCACTGACAATCTAGGCTTGTTTCCGATTGTTGCCTTCATTTTTGTGATTGGAAAAAGATATGCTTCGGCTCCTTGGTTCTCCAGTTCCATTAGGAGTCTTTTTATGTGCCATTCTTTTCGGTCTGAACCAATGATGCCTATCTTCAATGATGAGTCCTCTACGCTACCAGTATCTCGGCGTTTCCGCCTACCGCCAAGTCTCCTCTGTATCTCTTCATAGGTGTATCTATGAATTGTGCTGCGGATGATAATCCGAGTTTCTCGTATAGTTCCTTGAGATACAGCCGCATGAACACTGGAGTATACTTGGTGTCAAATCTGTAGGTTGGAAGCATATCATCAACTCCACCGAAACACGCGATGAATCCACCATTGCCTCTTGCCTGTGCTCCTACTCGTTTTCCAGGTTTACCGAAGATGAATATCTCTCCACCATTCATATGAACCCCAGTAAAGTCACCGGTATCCCCGAGCACGACTATCATTCCTCGCCTCATGAATGAACCCATCTCGATACCCGCCGAACCCGTAACTGCAATACAGCCCCCGGTCATTCCTTCACTGCTTCCGCGATAAGCTGCACCCAATAGATTCCCCGCATCACCAAGTATCCGTATGAGTCCTCCTTTCATCTCAGCTCCAGCCCAATCAAGAGCATTACCCGTAACCGTGATGTCTCCACCACTCATCTGAGTTCCAAGATGCATTCCCGCCCAGCCTTGTACTACTATTCTGCCGGCTGTCATCTTTGCGCCTATTTGTTTGATGTGTCGTGCGTCTCCGTCGATGACTATCATTTGGTTTTCTGGGTCTTCGGCTACCTTGCCTTGGGCGTGGATGTATTCTTTCATCTGGATTTCTTGGTTACCATAGTAGATTGGTAGGTTTCTGATCTCTTGGAGCGTTTTACCCGCAAATACATCAGGCGATATTACATTAGCTTCAATGGGTATGCTGCTGAAACCTTTTGGAGTCAATACTATCTTCTTTATCATCTTAGACCGCCTCCAAACTCTCACGTAAACTCATCTTGAACTTACCAAGCTTTCCATCAAAGTTGACCGCGGTTATACTCTTAACGCCATCAACTTTAGTGGCTGCGTCTATTCCCAGACCCATGGCGCGTATAACTGAAGGCTCATCAAGACCATTTAGAACCACCTCTATCACGGAGTTTACACCAGCCGGTATCTTGCTCTCTTTGAAGCTGTTTTTTATGGATGGACAGAATGGAGTGTTCGTACTGGCCTTCAAGAAGCTATACGTTGAACCTACCTTGCTTCCGCTTCGGCATAATCCTCCCGGGAACGGCGTTATTACACGGGGTACTGTTTTGATGGCCTCGATGGATGCCTCCGCTGCCTTCAATGTACTCTCTTCAGTGTCTCCCATGACTAGGAAGTTGCCTCCAGCAACCGCTTTCTTTGCTCCTATCTTTTCTTCTATCAGGAACTCTCCCTGCATAACCGGGATTCTCCAGAATCGTTGTCTTTGTTGCCAACCGTCACCCATACGCATCTTTGTCTGATATCCGTCTCCGAAGAACCTGATGCTTTTACCGATGTCAAGCATCTCATCCGCTGCTTCCTCTGGTAAACCGTTGTATACTGCTGTTGTTGGGCATGTAAGCACACATTGACCTAGCCTGTTTAGCATGGACTCTGAGAGTTTTCCCTTGCTGAATCCATACACCATTACCGCTGTTCCGGGTCTACCGTCGGGTGAATCATCAGGAGCAATAAACGACTCAATACCCGCCTCGCAGTCACATGCAATTACGCTTGTGGCGAAACCAGTCATTGTCGTAGCTGCTATATCAGCCCATTTCTGTGAGGATGCTGTTATTATTATTCTGCTTCCCCACATGCTGAAGCCTTCTGCAAAGGTGTCCTCAATAACGACGCCATTGTGTATGAAACTCATTGATTTGTGCCTCCTGCAGTGTGTATTTTTTGATTTGGTAGATACTCGTCCTCAACAGGATAGTTCTTGAGACTAATCGTATAGTATTGTCTAAAGTCTCGTTCAAGGTCTTTCATGAGATCCTCCTCTACCTCATGAGGCACTTTAGCGTCAACCCAATGCGTTGCACCCATAGGAGTTGACACAACTTCACCATCCTTAACCACAATCTCACCATTCTTGATGGTGTATGCGGCTTTCGCGAAAGCCTTGATCAAATTATCATACTGGCTTGGTCTCCAATCTGTTGGGTCAATATCGTAAATCGCTACATCAGCGTCAGCACCCACACCCAAATGACC
>JAOZIG010000322.1 GCA_026014515.1 Candidatus Bathyarchaeota archaeon
GCCCCCTGAGACTCTTTGTATCTCGTGGACTGGAACCTCCTCACCTGTTCTTGGTAGACGCTCCATGAAGAGGTTGATATCCCAGTTAATGGCTCCACAGCAGATGAGGTCAGCCATTTACTCACCTGTCACTCGGTCCATTATGAGTTTGAGGAAACGAGATGCATCAACCTCAACTATGATGTCTGTGTTGGCTTCCTCCTTGACACGGCGATAGTATCTGCGTTCAACCACGGTCATGCCTCGTGTGAGTTCACCGTGAACCTCTAGGTCTACCTTGTATTTCTCGGTCTTGAACATGGTGGGGTCTACGATGTAGGCGATTGCCTGTGGGTCGTGGAGGCTGAAGCCGTTGAACTTCTCAACAAGGGTCTTGCATAGCTCTACTACGAGCTTGGATCGTCTGTCAGTCTTGGCTTTGATCTCGTTGAACATATCCACGCTCATCCTGTAATCCGGGTGAGTCGTAGTATCCAATCCAGCAGCCACAATAGGCAACCCGCTGTTGAAGACTATCTTTGCTGCCTCTGGGTCATGCCAGATATTGAACTCAGCTACAGCGTTTGCGTTACCGAGTCCATATGGTGTGAGGTTGAATGCTCCACCCATTATAACCAGCTTATCCACCTTATCAGGAAGCGTTGGATCAGCTAGCAAAGCGGCGGCGATGTTGGTCAATGGACCGATGGCTACCAGTGTCAGGTCTTTGCCTAACTCGTTCGCCTTCTCAAGGATCATTTCAACCGCGTTCCTTGGATCAGTTTTTAGTTTGGGTTCAGGTAGCTCCGCCTCACCCAAGCCTGTCTTGCCGTGGAACTCCTCAGCGTGGCTCATGATCCTGATCAAGGGTTTCTCGGCTCCAGCGCAGACTGGGACATCGGTGGCTCCGATGAACTCTAGGAGTTTTTTCGCGTTCTTGTGTCCCTTTGTGTGGTTTACGTTTCCTGCGACTGTGGTGACTGCCTCAACCTTGATCTCGGGGCTGTTGAATGCTAGGAGAAAGGCTATGGCGTCGTCTACGCCGGGGTCTGTATCAAGAATAATATGTTTCAACGGGTTTCACTACCCGTTTCAGTCGCGTGGACTGAAAAAACCTTTGCTACTGTCCCTGATTCAGGGTCTTCTGGTACCGGTTTACTAGATATGCAAGGCGTTGGCTCTGGGTCATGTTTCCGAGGCGTCCAAGGTCTTTTCTTTTCTTCTCGGCTAGCTCTTTCATGAGTTCAGGGTTCTCGCGTTGCATTTTTTCTTCGAGGGCTCGTTTGATGGCTATCTCAACGAGGAGTTCATCGCTTATCTCACATTCAGTGGGGTACTCGGCTTTGCCTCCGATGCTCTTCAGTAGTACGTTTGCGGGGTATCCTCTGCATTCTCCGGGTCTTACTGGGTATACGGTGCACTCATCGTCATAGAAGGGGCATGGACTGCGTTTGATCTTCATGGTGCCGTCGCGTCTGGGGAGCGCCCTTGTGCTGCGTTTGATCTTCTTATAGCTAGTTTTCTGGTGTTCAGCGATCTGTTTTAACTCGTTTTTCTGGACACGCATAGACTTGTTTTGGGTGCAGCATTTTCCGCATCTGGTACATATCTGGTCTTGAAGAGCATACATCAAGGCTATCTCGGTCTCAAGAAGCACACCTAGGCTGCTAACCGCGTTAAGCAGGTCATTCTCGTCCATGTTCTCCATGTTGAGGCGCGTGATGGCTTTCCTGTATACCCTGATGGCGTCTGGTCCGCTGAAGGGCTTGAAGCCTTCTGTTTGCATGAGTCTGTGTAGTGGCGATGGCTGCTCTTCCATAACGTGCATTGCGGAGGAGGCGGTTTTAAACGTGTCTAAAGAGGGATTCTCGTTGCGTTCAGTTCTATTTGTAAAGAAAGTTGTCCATTACCCCAAAGAACACCTCATCGCCGTCATCCAATATCGAGAAATCAATCCAAAGCTCCAAGTGTTCAGGTATCTCAACTACTCCATCCCTTTCACTTATCATTGCTCCCTTGAACTCAATATCATCATCATTGATGCTCTGGTATATTGGACCAGTCATGCAAAGCGAATACCAACCACATTCTGGGAGAGTTATGTAGATTTTCCTATTGCTTGTCACGTTTTCCTGCCAGATAATAGGCGCAAGGGGCTTGTCATCATATACTTTGAGGCTAGGATATAGTGGGCTTGGGTAATTGATACCTACGCTGTTTGACCAGTCTCTTATTGTGTCTCCATGTTGTAGTGTTAAAGGATACGAAAACTCGTCTAGAGGATAATATTTCTGTGGAGTTATCATAAGAGTCAAGTTATCCTTTGGAGAGTAGAATCGAGCGTAAAAGGTCATTTTTGAATCCATTGTACCATCTGGAGGGTAGTCCGCAATATCATGCCAGTAATAGATGCTGTAACTGGAAGTAACCATTAAGTTATTACCATAACCGTATCCATAGCGTCTGAAGCTGTGTATCTGTGAGAGATCATATAGTGACTTTACGGCGTCCAACTGAGCTGATGCAGTTTCCAGTTCAGAAGTTTGGGCATAGAATGTCGTATTTAGACTTCTAGTATTAAGATACGTATTGATGTATAGCCCGGATGTTATCAAGACCAAAATCAATAGTGCATACGAGATTGTTCTTGAGTGGAATCGCTGAAAAACAGAGGCTCTTGGAGGTTCCTCTACTTTCTCTATCATCTCGACGGCTGCTTCTCCAAATAATGAGAGCTTATACCCGTTCGCTGTTTTTGATACAAGCTCATTTAGTGAGTCTAAATGGTATGTGAGGTGACTGCTTGATAAGCCAAGTCGTTCCTCCATTGTAGAAAAGGAAAGCTCCTGATCATTAAGCATTCTTAGAATATTCCTTCGCACTCCATGTCGCAATGCATTAAATATTGTTGAATAGACCTCTTCGTTTATCTCGTCCATATGTATCTGAAAAAAGGGTATTTTTATGGTTTAAAATGCGTTTTCGTCAAAAAATATTGACCCTAACTGATAGTTCAAAGGTCAAGAATAATTGACTCCATGTTTCCATGTATTTTACGAATCTCATTATTCCTCTGAGTCGCTACCCTTATATCAGATAACAGGGCTAGAACGCCTATCGAGAGAGAGTGGCATCAATGCGCCAATTCATATAATCCAGAACGAAAACGAGGCACCTATCTTAGCCGTGCCTCAAGAAAACATCCTAACAACCCTGCTTCTCTGTACCCAAATCAATGGACAGCGTTCCATGCCCAGAAGCAATAAAAAAGAATACTGTGTGGAGGACACGCCATGGTGATGCAAGTGTGCGACCTCCCAGTACCCAAAAAGATCAGGCTCGCAATCAAACAAGATCAAACCCAGAAGACCATCATAGAGGTCAACGGGGTAAGCATCGGCGGCGAACAAGTCGCGGTAATGGCTGGACCATGCAGCGTCGAGAACGAGGAACAGATGCTTCTCGCGGCACGAGCAGTGAAAGCCGCTGGAGCCCAGATTCTCAGAGGAGGAGCATTCAAACCAAGAAGCCTCCCCTATAGCTTCCAAGGCTTAGGCAAGGAGGGCTTGGAGCTTCTCGCTGAGGCTCGTGATGAGACTGGTTTGCCCATTATCACGGAGGTCATGTCCACTGAGGACGTTGAGCTCGTGGAGGCTTACACTGATATTCTCCAGATTGGGGCTCGCAATATGCAGAACTTTAGCCTATTGAAGAAGGTTGGACGAAGCAACAAACCCGTTATGCTAAAACGAGGTATGTCAGCTACCTTCAATGAGTGGCTAGGCTGCGCCGAGTACATCCTGAGCGAAGGCAACCCAGATGTAATACTCTGTGAACGTGGCATCAGGACATTCGAGCAGATCACAAGAAACACACTGGACATCTCAGCGGCACCCATCATACACCAGATCAGCCACCTACCAGTAATCATCGACCCAAGCCACGGCACAGGAACACGAAGCCTCGTTGAACCCATGGCGAAGGCAGCGGTAGCGGCTGGAGCTGATGGTGTGATGATTGAGGTTCATCCTCACCCAGAGGAGGCTCTCTGTGATGGAGGTCAAAGCCTCAGCCCAGAGG
>JAOZIG010000485.1 GCA_026014515.1 Candidatus Bathyarchaeota archaeon
GGTGACGGTATGGGCGTTGGTCAGTTATCTGCAGCAGAGTTTACTAATGGTGAAGAATCGCTAAGCATCTCAAGCATGCCATACAAGTCGCTGGTAACAACATACAGTGAAAGCGCTTTTATTACTGATTCAGCTGCTTCTGGAACCGCGTTAGCTACAGGATACAAGACAAACAATGGACGAGTATCCCTCAGCACAAGCGGGGAAACCCTAACCACTGTGGTGGAGGTAGCAGAGGAATATGGCGCCTCAACTGGAATAGTAACCAATACCCGGGTCACCCACGCAACTCCGGCATGTTTCATGGCACACGTAAGCAGCAGAGGCATGGAGTCCACTATCGCCCATCAGATACTTGAAAGCGGAGTAGATGTGGTTCTTGGTGGTGGAAGCACATATTTTGGGTCTCTTGATCCCGAATCTGCAGGCTATACTGTGGTGACGGGCACAACTGATTTACTGGGTTTTGATTCAGGCAAGGTTCTTGGGCTCTTTGCACCAGGTTATATGAGCTATGATGATTCCCGTGACCCAGAAGTGGAGCCTAGTGTGGCTGAGATGACCAGTAAATCAATAGAGTTGTTATCAGGTGATCCTGATGGTTTCTTCTTGATGGTGGAAGGTGGACGCATCGACTTTGCATCACACGACAATGATTTTGATGCAACAATGAGTGAGGTGTTTGCCTTTGATGAGGCGGTTATGGCTGCGCTAGAGTATGCTTCTACAAGGAACGATACATTGGTCTTGGTAACAGCTGACCATGAGACAGGCGGATTAATGATAGTTGGTGGCTATGATTACACCAGTTTAAGCTATCAGTGGGTTACAGACGACCACACAGGCAGCATGGTACCAGTCTACGCATATGGTCCCAGAGCCGAGGAAGTAATGACTTTCACAGACAACACAGACATCGGTAAATTCCTAGTAGGTCTCTTTTCATAATTGATATTGTGAACCTCTATCCGGTGCTTAGTTTATCTTATATCCTGTATGAAACCATCAATATCTATGGATATAATTGAGCTACTAAGAGTCAATTTTCTCGATACATATCTGGGCGTTGTACGTTTGATGATAGTCGCCGTGTTCCTAAAGATAGGATATGAGGCTTACAGGGCACGCGGCTCTCGAAAAGAATAAACATTCAACAAGCTTTGTTCAAGTATGAATATTCTAGTTGCATATGACTCGTATTTTGGGAACACAGAAAAAGTTGCATACAAGATAGGTGAAACCCTTGGAGAAAATGTACCCGTACATCGTGTTCAGGATGTTTCTTCTGATATGCTCAACGGTATAGATATGCTCGTGCTGGGCTCACCAACCAGAGCCTTCAAGGCATCAGACGCAACAAACGCATTCCTCAAGAAACTACCAAAAGACCAACTGAAGGGTGTAAAGGTAGCTGCGTTCGATACAAGGATGGATGAGGTTAAAGTTGGGAATCCGGTGCTCAAGTTCATGGTGGGCATATTTGGTTACGCAGCTAAACCAATGGCTGAAAAGCTTGTAAAGAACGGCGGAGTGCTTGTTGGAGAACCCGCAGGGTTTATTGTCCTTGATAGTGAGGGCCCGCTTCAAGAGGGTGAACTGGAGCGAGCAGCCGAGTGGGCGAAGAGTCTCTTAGCCTAATCACTTCTTGTGATTATCTGGGTTGAGTTTGCCTTATTTACCTTCAATCAATCCCTTGGTATATGGACCAGAAAAGCCTCAAAGAGAACCTAGAAAACTATCTGAGTACCCAAAATGAGTCAATAACCCGTGTCTCTGGGCTCAATGAGATTAACATGGGCTGGGAAACCGAGCTATTTACCTTCAAAGCAGTCCATAATGAGCTTGAGGAGGACTTGGTTTTACGTATCTTCTCAGGGGAACGTGCTGGTTCAAAGGCATCCAAAGAATACTATTTGATGAGGAGGCTTGATGAGGTTGGTTATCCTGTGCCCCACATTTACCACATTGATGCCATTGGGGATGTTATTGGTAAACCGTTTCTCATCATGGAGCGCGTAATGGGGGCAACACTTGATGCGGCATTCAAGAGCACCATAGACGAGAAACTGCAACAAGGTATACATCGGTTGATTGAGTTGCTTGTTAAGCTTCACAAACTGGATGTATCACAGTTCGATGGTCTACTCAACCTATCCACATTATCAATAAGTGATATTTTATCTCGTTACCAAAAGGCATGCGAGAAAAATATCCCCTGGTTAAAACCCGTTATTGAATGGTTAAGTGAACATCAACCAGAGGACGCTGAGGAGTACTTGGCGCTATGTCACAATGACTACCATGGCATGAACGTCATGCTGAACCAGCAAAACCAAGCTTTTGTTATCGACTGGGGTGCATCAATCATATGCGACTCACGAATAGACCTCGCATGGACCATACTTCTCTACACCACCATCGGTGGAGCCATGTATCGAGCACCCTTGATAGAAATATACTCTGAGCTTGGTGGAAAAGTGGATGATCTAACTTTCTTTGAGGTTCTTGCAGCTACTCGAAGGATCGTTGATCTAGGGTCTGTTGTATTTGGTACTGGTACCTATGGGTTGAAGCCAGATGTATTGAACCTGATGAGGGAACGACGTGAACACTTCATGAAGGTCCATGATTTCCTTGAAACAAGAACAGGCATCAGACTCAAAGAATACGATACACTGTTAGCCTCATTCTAAAAAAGGGAAAAGAAACTAGTCTTTTGGCTCAGGATCACGCCTCAGCGATCCCGAGGCACAGTGGATGCTACCGCTGTTCATAGGCCAGACCAGTGTAGGAATATCAACCTCGACTACCTCAACGCCAACGCTTTCAAGCCACTTAGTGGCTTTTGGTGCACCAGTAGGCACTATGATCTTCATAGGCTCCAATACTACGCCTGTCTCGGGTCCCACCTGCATACCCTGATCAATGCGACATATCTCCTTGGGAGGTACTATGAATCGCCAGTTCATCTCAGACTCCAGCCACTTCACCAGATATGGGTCAAGCCACTTGGGATCAGCAACCGATGTGTGTCTGTCTACCATGCAGTAGTGGGTGAGTTGGGGTCTTGGACCCCAGCCGGGTAGTATTCTGATGTCTACTTCGGGGTCCTGTGTCTTGATGATATTGGCATACTGTTTGTGGCCCCAGTCATTGGCTCTCCATACTTTGGGGTCGCTTGTGTTTGTACGTGGAAAGTGGACTGTCATGAGTACGTGTTTCTCGTCATGCCATCCAATGTTTCCGCCTTCAGCCATGCCGTTGCCTGTGATCATGCCTACAACTGGGATTCCATGTTCTGCTAGTGTCTGGTATGTGGGTAGTTCCTCCCCTTTTCTGATGTTATCATACATTCTGAGGATAACGTGTCCATAGACTGCTGGGTGGGCTACATCATCGGTATAGATTGATTTCACTGTGTACGGTGGATTATATGGGTCTGGTTTACGTACCACCACCTCGACGCCCTCATCCTTGTAGGCTTTTGCGAGTGTCTCATGGTCTCTAACAAGATCGGTAAGGTCTGTTGGTTTCCAGCTCATCCTCCACGCAGATAGATCAGTGCTGTGAGGGGCCCAAGGTGTTGGTGTACCGACGCTCAGAAACTCTTTCCCGGGTTTATGAAGCAATACTGTTCTTAGTTTACCGATGGTTGTGTTTGCTTTCCATTTTTTACCCCAGTACTGGGGCATCTCTTCCTCAAACTCTGACAATACTTGGGGATGATATTTCATGTATTGTTCGTCTAGGTCGAGTCCAGTGTTTTTCTTAAAAAGGTCAACTTCAGCCATAGTTGAATATCTGCAGTTTGGTATTAGTAATTATCTAGGATGCGCTGGAAAAGCTCTAATAAATAATCGAAGCATGTGTTTGCTGAGTTTCTCTTATGAACGTAGTTAAGGATATGTTGAAAGCGGGTAAAACCGTCATAGGTACCACAGCCACTGTTGGAAGCCCAGTGAGTTTCTTGGCTGATAGCGGATATGATTTCCTCTTGCTTGATACACAGCACAGCCCAGTGGAGATCAAACAACTGAAACCCGAGGTGGAGGCT
>JAOZIG010000505.1 GCA_026014515.1 Candidatus Bathyarchaeota archaeon
CTGATTCAAAATGAAGTTCAATCGCTACGTCTCATGCGTTGACACACACTGTAGCGGCGAGTCCACAAGAATCCTCGTCGGCGGAGTACCCAAAATCAGGGGCAAGACAATGCAGGAGAAGCAGAAATACTTCCAAGACCACTATGACCACCTCGTAGGCACCATGCTCAAGGAGCCAAGAGGCTTTAGCGGTATGCTTGGAAGCGTTTTGACTGAACCATGTCACCCAGACGCTGATATTGGTGTCATCTATCTATGGACTGACGGCTACTTCAGCGCCTGTGGAGACAGCACCTACAGTTGTTCCGCAGCCTTGGTGAATACTGGTATGATCGAGGTCACTGAGCCCGTAACAAACATCACATTTGATACTGTATCCGGTCTCGTAAAGACCAAGGTTGAGGTGGAGAATGGTCAAGCTAAACGGATCTACATGCAGGGTGTTCCCAGCTTCTACTGGAAGACCATGAAGTTTGATGTCCCAGATGTGGGTGAGGTCGAGGCTGATATTGCCTATGGTGGGCTCTGGTATGCCTTCGTGGACGCTGAGAAACTAGGCATCACTCCTACTCAGGAGACCAAGGACGAGTGGATACCCCTCGGATGGAAGATCAGAAACTATATCGTTGACCAGATCAAGGTCGACCACCCAGAGTATCCCGAGCTAAACATCCTAGACCTAGTCACCTTCTACACGAAGCCAAGTAAACCCGAGTACACAAGCAGGCACTGGAACGTCTTCGGCCCAAAACAGACCTGTCGTAGCCCAGCCGGTACATGTACCAATGCACGTATGGCTGCGATGTATGGCAAGGGCGAGATCAAGCCCGGCGACGAGGTGAAGTTCGAGTCCACCATCAGCACCGTTATGGTGGGTAGGATCGCTGAGGAGATGAAGCTAGGCAAGTATGACGCTATTGTGCCTGATGTTATGGCTACGGCTTATGTTACGGCGTTTACTCAGGTCGTGATTGATCCTGATGACCCGTTGAAGGATGGCTTCCTTCTCTAGTTTTCTCAAATATTTTTCTTATTTTGTTGTATTCTTCTAATGTGTCTGCGCCTTTCTTGGTTATTGTGTATTTGTTTTGCCGGTAGCCGATGATTCTTTGTATGTAGCCTTTGAGTGTGAGTGTCTTGACAAGTTGTTTAGATGCTTGTGGAGGTTTTGTTCCTTCATTGACTTTGGATAGTACTGTCATGGCTTCGATGTATTTTGTTGACAAGCTATGTTATGTGGGGTTTTATTGATTGTATTCTTTATGGGTCCGTCTTTATGGTTATCTGGGTATAGTCTTGCGGTGACAGCTCTGGTTTCAATGTAGAGGATTAAATACATGAATAGTAACGGTTCTAAGAGTGATCTAGTTGCCAAAGAAAGAGATCAGGCTAAACGCTGGGGACCCAGACTGCGAGGCTCCCCAATACGCAATCAACGAGGCTCTCATGAGCATCATACAGGGTGGAAAAAACACCCACTACCCCCATCACACCGATATTCCCAACAAGTTCGCGGAGGCTGTAGTGGACTATTACAAAAAGTTCACTGGAGTCGAGTATGACCCCAAGTTTGTACTGCCGGCTGCTGGAAGTAGCGCAGCCCTGTACACTGCGCTTGCTGCTGTGCTTGAGAAGGGTGACGAGGTTTTGATGTTCAGCCCCTACTATATGGGGCACACAAGCATCTTCAACGGTATGGGTGTCAAGATGAAAATGGTTCCATTGAAGGAGGAGCTAGGTTATCACCCTGAGCCAGAGGATATCAAGAAGGCTGTCTCCAAGAAGACAAAGGCTGTTCTTCTCTGTAACCCGGGTAACCCGACTGGTACCGTGTTCACAAAGGATGAGTGTAAGGTGGTAGGTGATGTGGCTGTTGACAATGACTTGGCCATCTTCGCTGATGAGATCTATCTTCACTTCGTCTATGGTGATAACAAGTTCACCTCAGTAGCGAGTCTCAGTGACGAGTACAAGGAGAGAACCCTCGCCATCATGAGCTTCAGTAAGACCTTCAGTATGACTGGTTGGAGGCTGGGTTATGATATTGTGCCTGAGAAGTATATTGAGAAGGCGAAGCTTGTAGCAGGTTTGACCGCGCCTCGTCCAGCGACTTTCGTGTTTAACGCTGGTATCGCTTGTCTCCGTGGCGACTTTAAGTATGTTGAGGAGCGCCGCGTTGAGTATGAGAAGCGCAGAAACTACTTCTGTAAAGCTGTGGATGACCTTGGTTGGCCTTGCCACCTGTTTGAGGGAGCCTTCTACGCGTGGTTTGACGCCACAAGCACGGGCATGGGTAGCGGTGAGTTCTTGGCCAAGCTTAAGGAGAGCCAGAATGTATCGCTGAGTCCCGGTGACAGGTTTGGCGCTGATGGTTTCATCCGTGTGCCCCTTGTTCAGCCTGTTCCTGTGTTGAAAGAGGTTGTTAAGTGTCTGGGTGAGTTCCAGAAGAGTCTCTAGTGGTGTCTACTGGTGGGTATTTCCCACAATTTTTTTTCTTATGTGATGGTTTGTGATTTTTTCCTACTGATTATCAGTGCTGTGATTGCTAGGGTTATTGATGTGATTGGGTAGCCGGGTATTCCAGTTGTTGTGGTGGTTTCTGTTGTTTCTGGCTCGGTGGGTTGATCCTGTTCTGTTGTCTGGGTTTCTGGTTGACTCCATGTGAGGCTCGTGCAGTCCAGTATCCATGTGTCTCCGAGGCTTTGACCTGTATCGCTGTGTCCTCCAAAGATCACTACTATGTTGTTCTGTGGATCGTATGCCATTGCTTGGGAGCCACGTTTTGATGGCTTGAGTGTTTGAGTTGCTCTTTCCCATGTCTTTGTCTCTATGTCATAGGTCCATGTGTCATCGTAGTCTACTGCGCCGCCTCCTGCGAAGAGTATCAGTCTGTTCATGTTTGAGTCATAGACTAGGTAACCCCAGTATCTGCCCGGTGGTGTTGGTGTTGAAGGGTGTTCTGTCCATATTTCCTCGGTTACATCGTATTCCCAGATATTACCGCCATACCCATGCTCCATCAATACGCCGTGTGACCAGATGCTCCAGTGCCCGGGATACATCAATAACTGTCCTGTCTGTTCAGCGTAGACCATGTAGTGTCCGTATTGCCCGATGGGCGTGTTCTCTGGGTGTTGCTTGATCCAGTTTTCCTCTGTGAAGCTGTATATCCAAGTGTCTTGTGTGTGGGTGTCGTTCTGAAGGTACCCTGAGTAGAGTACAACCACATCGTTTTCTGGGTCGTAGGCTATTGATGCGTCGCTTCTCCCGCTAGGCTCGTTGCTGGGGTGAAGCATTGTCCATGTGCTGGTCTCGATGTCGAAGATGTATGTGCCATCTGTTTTGTCTTGCTGACTCATGCCTCCGTATAGGAAGAGTTGGTGTCGCTCAGGTAGGTATACGAGCATGGTGTTGAACCGTGGGTCTGGGCTGTTGTGCATCTCTAATAGTGTCCATGTGTTGGATTCGGGTTCGTAGCTCCATAACTCATCATAGAAGGTGTACCCGTTTTGCCAGTCGGCTCCCCCATACATCAGTATCCGTTGGTCTACTGGGTCGTATATCATTCTGGCTCCGATTCTAGGCTCAGGGTCACAGTAGACGAGAATAGGTGAGAAAACTAATAACACCATTAGTGGGATTGACCATCTGTTACTTTTCATGTTTTATTGTCTGTTTGTTTATCTGATAAGCTCTCTCAATTACTGATTATTGCCAAACAGTATTCGTTATGCCAGCTACATGTCATTTCTGGCTATCCGCTTTATCATACCTCATGGATTAACGTAACGAGACTACCTCTTTTCTTAAACCCATGTTTATGCAGGAGACTAAGTGATGCAGTGTTTAGCTGGTCTGTCTCAGACAAAATAATGCCACAACCATTTGACTTGAGATACTCAATTGCCCCTTCTAATAACTTTGAGGCGATTCCTTTGTTTCTATAGCTTCGCTTAGTGTGGATTATCTGAATATTACCAATTTTATCGTTTGTCCTGTAATTGTGTCCATAAGCCTCT
>JAOZIG010000007.1 GCA_026014515.1 Candidatus Bathyarchaeota archaeon
TCGTCTTGGGTTAGAGATACCATCCGACGACATACGTCCGATGGTGGACAAGCTTGTACGCCTCTGGCACAAGGACATGTATCTTGATGAAGAGACCGTAAAAGTCTTGGAGGCTCTACGAAGGGATCATGTTGTTGGTTTGATCACAAACTGGGAGCACACCCCTAGAATATTCGAGCTTGTGGATGAACTGGGGATGCATGATCTCTTTGACTCTATCTTTGTCTCTGATGATGTGGGTTATGCTAAGCCTGATCCAATGATTTTCCACGTTGCACTGGAAAAACATGGTCTGAAGCCAGATATGGCAGTCTATGTTGGAGATATGGATGTTGATGTTCAGGGCGCTATAGCAGCTGGGTTGAAACCAGTTCTCATTCAGCGAATTGATTCTAATGGCACTTGGGACCCTTACTCTGATAAGAAGGAATGCGAGTATGACCCAGAGGTCGTATCTATTATTCATCGATTAGATGAGCTTCTCACCCTGCTTGACTGTGAGTGAGAATCCATATATCCTGTGCATCAAGGTATTCTGTGAATTGATACCAAAGAGACTCAGGGTAAGCATAGGCTCAGCCGCTGTTCTTGGATTACTCAAATACCGACTCAGCGTACCGCCCACAACAGCATATATCATGAGCTACACTGATGGACCATGCCAAGCTAACTGCAGTTTCTGCGCGCAGGCATGTGGTAATGATGCTGAGCATGATCAGCTTAGTCGTGTTATCTGGCCTGATTTCTCCTTGGAGGATATTTTAGCTGGGTTCCATGAGCCTGCTTATCCTGTGCTTGAGCGGGTCTGTTATCAGGTTATCAATTACCCGGGTTTCCTTGAGGACACCGTAGATATTATTGAGATGTTTAAGCGGAAGACTGATTTACCTGTCAGTGTTGATATTTGCCCCGTCTCTCGGAGCGGCTTAGAGAAACTGAAGCAAGCTGGCGCCGAGTATATCAGTTTGCCCTTGGATGGTGCTACAGAGGAGATATTCAACAATGTGAAAGGCCCGGGTGTTGATGGTCCATACCGTTGGGAGACTCATTTCAAGGCACTTGAGGCCGCTGTGGAGATATTCGGTGAGGGCTTTGTGGGTAGTAATATCATCGTTGGGCTAGGTGAGACCGAGGAAGATACCGTGGTGCTTATCCAGAGCCTTGTAGGAATGGGTGTTCGCCCCATATTGTTCGCGTTTACCCCTGTACCGGGTACAAGACTAGAGAAACTGACTCAGCCTGACCTCTTAGCTTATCGCCGGATTCAGGTGGCACGATACTTGATCGTGAACGGGTACGCTGGATATGAGGATATCAAATTCAAAGATGGACGAATAACAGGCTTCAATGTACCTAATCTTGTAGAGGTATTGTCAGATGGTGAAGCCTTCAGGACCACAGGGTGCCCCGGGTGCAACCGCCCGTTCTACAATGAACGCCCATCAGGACCATTCTACAATTATCCGCGAAAGCCAACAGAAACTGAGACTAGAAAAGAACTTGAAGAACTTGAATTAAACTAGGTTTTCTCTCGTTTCTTTAACTTAATGCTAAGGTATGAGCCTGTGAGGAACTGTCCATAAGTGTCTTCTTGGGCTCCTCCGTGTCCCTTTTTGATCTCTTCGATCTTGTATCTTATCTCAGGTTTTTCCGGAAACTCCTCGTTCACCAACCAGATGTACTTTTTATCCTTGAGTTTCAGCTCGTAGTAGTCATTGTCCTGAAGTATCAACTGGTCGCGATTACCCTCAACGAAATCAGTGTAAACACTATCAGAGACTCCCTGCCTAAGATTGACACCCATACCATGTAATACATAGACCCTGCTTATGAGCACCACGTTTTAGTTGAATTTTTTTCGGTTTAAAAGATACTAACGCGGATTATCAAATATAATGAGTCCCGGTGGCCTAACAATACTTCAGATAAACGATCTCCACGGTTACATGGAGCCCCATCAGGAGATATTCTGGAGCGGAGACCACCCAGAGTTCAGGGAAACAGGTGGACTAGCACGTATCGCTACGTTGGTGGCTGAGGCAAGAGTCCGTAACCCTGATGGTGTAATCTTATTGGACAACGGTGATACGATTCATGGTACCTATCCTGTGGTTTCCGATAGAGGAGCGTCACTGAAGCCTATATTGAACAAGTTGGGGTTTGATGCGTGGACGGCTCACTGGGATTTCGCGTATGGTCCAGAGTACCTAAAACAATACGCAGGAGAACTTGATTACCCATTACTGGCAATCAACTGCTACGATAAAGAGACAGGGGAGCTTGTATTCAAACCATACCGAATACTGACACGAAACAATGTACGAGTAGCCATAATGGGTGTAGCAGCAACAATAGTGGACAAGGTGATGCCTGAATCATTCCACACTGGAGTCAGGTTCACCATAGGCGAAGAGGAGCTACGCCACTGGGTGAAACATGTCCGAGAAAAAGAGAACGCAGAGCTAGTAATAGTCCTTAGTCATCTCGGGTATCCTCAAGAGTTGAAGCTTCTCAAAGGCGTTGACGGGATTGATGTTCTCCTAAGTGGGCATACCCATAACCGGATTCGTTCTGCTGTGAAGGTGAATGGCGCTTTAATAATCCAATCTGGGTGTCATGGAAGCTTTCTCGGCAGAATAGACCTAGATGTAGAAAGTCAAGGAGTAAAACAATATCGTCATAGACTCATCGAAGTAGATGAAACCATACCTCCAGACAAAGCAATACGCAAACTAGTTGAAACCGCAGTAAAACCACACCGTAAGATGCTCTCAGCTGTTATCGGTGAGACTAGAACCAATCTATATCGAAACAATGTCTTGGAGTCCACAATGGACAACCTGTTGCTACAGGCTATCCAGAGCTACACCGGCACCGAACTTGCCTTCAGTAACGGGTGGCGTTATGGTGCACCTGTACCTGTTGGTCCAATAACCATGAGGGACGTCTGGAACATCATACCAGTGAACCCTCCGATAAGCCTCTGCTCCTTAACCGGGAAAGAGGTCTGGGATATGATGGAGCAGAACCTTGAACAAACATTTGCCTCTGATCCTTATGATCAGATGGGTGGCTTTGTGAAACGCTGCTTGGGGCTCAACCTGTACTTCAAGATAGAGAACCCCACTGGGAAACGGATAACAAAACTCTTCATCGATGGAAAACCCGTTGACCTCAACAGAAAATATACCGCATGTTATCTTACAGAGCAAGGTGTAAGAGCGGGATATGGTTCAGATAAACGAGTCTTGGATATCAACGCGGTTGATGTTCTAACAAATTATATCAAGGATCATAGGGTTGTTGAGTCCCCGCTTAGAAACACTGTAAATGCTGTGTAACTATTTTGGGATTTCAAAGCTTATGGTTGAGTCGGTTATATCTAGCTCGATATCATGCATATCAATAAGCTCGACGCACAACGAGTCAATATAGCTCTTAACGAAAATACTCCACTTCATGTTATAGACGTGTCTCAAGTGAACCAAAGTGTAGTCCTTGCGTTCATGGATATCACAGGTGAACCAGTCATTGTATCCGCCTAAGACTTCTGTAATATACCAGATAACTGATTCACGGTTTATGGGCATACCTCGCATCAGTAACCTGTCCTTGGGTAAGGAGCGTCCAGATTTTTTACCTGCTTCTGCGATCTCCTCATCGCTTAGATCCGATATTAGGTTCTCGAATGTTCTGGGTGAGAGTGTTATTGATTGTCCTCTTCCAAAGTATCTGCTGGACTCTGTGAATCGTTTAAGAATCTGGTTAGCTAGGCTGTTGACGCTTGTGCCTCTTTTCTCAGCTTCTTCTCTGAGGGCTTCATCGTACTTGTTTTCGATCCTGAATGTTCTAGTTACTGGATCGGATGTTTTAGGCTCACCCATAGTTGACGTGTCTATTTTAGTGGTTTAAGATATATTGCTTTTGATTGCAAATGAGTGTAATGCAGTCAATATTATACATATAACTATTGAATATTATAATTGGATGCGATATAGTAGTATATAA
>JAOZIG010000384.1 GCA_026014515.1 Candidatus Bathyarchaeota archaeon
CTCCTCAAATCTTGAAGGTAGTCTAGGTCTCTGGAAACAATACTACACTATACAGGAAAGAGAAGCAGACATCTACGGATCAGAGCTCAACTCAGCTATGGAAAGAAACGCTACTCTCACTGCGCGCCAACGAATAGGAGACATCACGACAGAGGAATACGAACTGAAACAGGCTATGATTCAGTGGGATATCGAGAACAACCAGGATAAGGCAAAATATAGCAAAGAGAACCTAGACAAACTGAAAAGCCTACTCGATACGCTGGACAATGAGACCCGGGAATCCATCAAATCCATTGCAACCACACCCATAAACCATGAGATAGAAACAGAACTATCCCAGACACTAAGAGAAAGCTTCACCCAGCTAAACCAAATAATCAAATAACCCTCTTAGAGATTCTCAGCTATCTCGATGCTAGCTTCTATCATCTCCTCTATCTCTTTGCCTCCGAGGATACTTTTTCCAGCTGGCTCAAATGGGTGAGCCATGATCATGGTCACAGCATCAAGGGTCAGAAGCTTCTTCAAGGAATCAATATAGATCTCTTTATCCATCCTTATCAAATCCTCCCGTGTACCGCAGACCACATCATCCGTAACCAACAAACCAGTCTCCTCCTCATAGAGACAAATGGCTCCCGGACGATGACCCGGAGTATGGATCACCTTGAAGCTTCTATCACCAAGCACAACCATCTCCCCATCCTCCAATACCCTGTCTACATCGGGTATCGCCTCAGCCTCAAGTCTATGCGCTGCTATAGTGGCTCCTGTCTGGTCTTTGATTACCTGATTACCTTTGATGTGGTCTCCATCGCGATGAGTGTTGACAAGGAGATCCACTTCTTCCAGTTTTCTACCCTGTTCTTTTATCAATGGGAGGATCATTTCACGCGCTGTCTCCTCGAACCCAGAATCAACGATACCTATCTGTTTCTCGCCAAAGAAGACTAGGACGCTGCAATACCAACCCGGTCTCATCTCATGTTTGACAACATATAGATCATCTGTTACCCTTTCAACAGTCATATCAATCAAGTAACCCATAGTATTGATGTGATAAAAAATGAATCTAGGATTGTTCTCTGTTTCTTGCTAGCATGTACACTATCACTAATCCAAGCAGGGTGAACGCTGATGAGAACTGCAATGCACCTTTGGCTCCATAGTTTTCAGCTATTACCCCTAGGATCAACGGGTTTATGATGCCGCTTAGGTTTCCAAACATACTATAGACTGCCATAGCGGTTCCCCGGTATTCCTCATCTGAGTTAGCGGCAACATACACGTTCCCTGAGGTCAAATAGACGCCATAGGCGATTCCTTGTACCCCGAGAAGAACACTGACAAAAACAAGTAAGGAAATCTCCGAGACACCATAGATCGTCAAAGCAGATAATGCTAAACCAAAAACCATCAACACCAAAGAACTAACACGACCAGTTAGGGCACCCACCGGCAGCCGAACCAATGTGCTAGCAAGTCCACGTGCAGTAAAGCCGCTGCCAATCTCTGATTCATCGAAGCCTACGCTGGCTCCGTATACCGGGAAAAACAGTGTAAGGGCGTTGAACATTAACGCGTTGAGGTAGTTGGCTACTCCTGCCGCCAAGACCTTGGGGTCTTTGATGATGGATGAGATCGTTAAGGATGCCCCACCGGAGACTACAGAGCGTTCTCTGTGTTTTTCTTCTACAAAGTACAGTAGCAATAGGCTCAGGAACCCGAATACGGCGCTTATGAGAAAACTGGTGGTGTATCCGTAGAGTTTTGCTGTGAATCCTCCAACCAAGGGACCTAATGTGAACCCGATGCCCATACTGGTCATGTACATTCCTTGGGCAGTGTTTCGGAACCCGGGTTCACTGATCTCTGTCATTAGGAGAAAACCGTTGCTAAATATCAAACCCACTCCGAGTCCCAGCATCAATCTAACCGGGTACAGGTGAAGAGGTGAAGCCACTAGAAGATAGCTGAGAGGCACTATGATGAAGAGGATGAGTCCCGGTATCATCATGTGTTTTCGTCCATGCTTATCACTGAGTCTGCCTAGAGGTAGTGAGAATAGAAGCATGGCTAGGGCTGATATCGAGCCGTATGAGCCTAGGGTGCTTAGACTTGCGCCTGTTTGTTGTGCGAAGGCTGGGAATATGGGTATAACTGTGCTGTGGCTGGCGTCTGCGAAGAAAATCGCGAGACAAAGTAAAATAACTTCACGGGAAACGCCCCGTTTCTCAACAATTTCCTTCATACCGGCAACTACCAATATTCGCGAATTAACATATAACGGAACCCATACACCCGTGGGCTACTTTTTATAATTCAATAATAACAACACAGTTATGCCATATTGTAGTAACTGCGGCTCTCAGATAGCTGCAGGAAGTAAGTTCTGTAGCAACTGCGGCGCACAGCAGCAAGCAACATCCACACCACCCCAGCCATATATCGCTCCAGCTCCACAACCCTACCAGCCACAAGGTGAACCCATCCATGGGTATATTCAAGCGTGTAAATACGGGTTCCCTGTTAACACATTCACTCTATTCCTCACAAACAGAAGAATCGTCGCCGTTAAAACCGGTGGTTTAGGAGCTAACCTTACAGCAGCAGGTGCAGCTAGCGGCGGCATTGTTGGAGGACTTATCGGTGCAGGAATCGATGCACGGACAACCGGAGGCATGAACAAGAAGACACAGGAGTACAGCCAGATGACTCCTGACCAGATGATATCCAAAGATAAGAAGAACTTTGAGATACCATTACCCAGCATCCAAAGTGTTGAGATGAAGCAACCCGGGTTTATTGGGCAGGGTGAGATAAAGTTCAAGGCATCTGATAAGGAGTACAGGTTTATGCTTGATGTGTCAAAGGAGATATTCGCCCAGTATATCCCGATGCTACAGGGAGTCCTGCCTGGAAGGGTCTATGTAAAGTAGACTATCTCTATTATTCGAAAACTTTGTTTCAGCCATCTGTATTTTGATATCATGGTATAAAATACGCCATTCCTTGGCTTTACGTGATTGATATGCCTAAAGCTATTGTACTTGTCGAGAACGGGTTTGAGGACATCGAACTCCTCTACCCATATTATCGGTTAATGGAAGCAGGATACAAGGTTGATATCGTTGGACCCACCAGCGGTGAGACCTACCAAGGTAAAAAAGGAGGAAGCATCAGCTCCACCAAATCCCCTGAAGACGTAAACATAACAGAATACAAGATTCTTATCGTACCGGGAGGCTGGGCGCCAGACCGAATGAGAACCAAAGAAAACTTGGTAAACTTGGTGAAAGAAGCTGATAAACAGGGATTAGTCATTGGAGCCATCTGTCACGCTGCTCAACTGTTAATTGAGGCAGAGGTCGTTGAGGGTAGAAACCTGACTTGTGTTAAGAGTGTGTCTACTGACGTGAAGAACGCTGGTGGAAACTATACCAACGAGGCTCTTGTGGTTGACGGAAATCTTGTTACGAGCAGGTATCCAGCTGATATCCCAGTGTGGATGCCGGCGGTACTTGAAAAAGCCTCATCCTAACCTCTTTACCCATATTTTATTTCTGAATCCTTAGCGACAACTGGATTAGACCATTGATGCGCCTCTTTTTTAGTGGACTCGACTAATAATTGTCTATATGAGTGATGGTAACATGGATAATTTTCTCAGGAATACTGTAAAGTTCTTGTTGGGTTTGTTGTTGGTGTTTGTTACGCGTCTCGTGATTGGGTTTCTATTTGGGTTATTATATTATGGTTGATTTGGCTCCTTTTTGAAAAGAATTATTACTTGTCTTTCCGTCTCAAGTTGTATGCTTGAGTTATCTGATATACTCAAAAATACGCTGCCAAACTACCCTACATGCCCTGTTGCCGTTCTAATAAAGACCCTAACCGGTGGCATACCAGATAATATGAGTGAACAACAGGTAATCGAGTTGCTTGCCTCTATAAAGAAGCATGAAGAGG
>JAOZIG010000107.1 GCA_026014515.1 Candidatus Bathyarchaeota archaeon
GTAGCTTCGTGAGCCTCGCTTTGGTGATCTTACTCTTGGCATTTGTTGACACTCCTTATTTAGAGCTACAAGGAATCAACATGGCTCCCTTTTAAAGGATTCTCTGATGTAGGCTGTTTATTTTGTGTATATTATTCGGGTTATTTTTCAGTTTTTTTCGATGTATTTGCTTTATTCGCAGGTTAATGTGTGCACTATTTACGGTTACTCATACACATTTTTGTACTGAATTGGATCAAAAATAAGCTGTTCTGGGGCTTCTTTTGTTGTACTGGTTGGTATTCAACGCGTTTCGCGTTACCCCCCCCCCCCTCCCTGTTAGCGGCTATTCTTTTGGAGGCTCATAGACCTTGTCTCTGAGGAAGAACGCAAAGATTACGCCGGCTAGTCCTATGGCTGCTGCTGCAAGGAATGGGGATGTGGGTGCATAGTTGCTGTAGAAGTAGCTGCCTATTATGGGTCCAACGGTGAAGCCTAGTCTTACGCCTGTCATTCTTACTCCGAAGGCTGCGCCTATCATGTCTTTTGGTACTGAGTCTGAGAGTAGTGCTAGGGTGCCGGGCCATGTCATGCTCCAGAGTCCGAAGAGTACTGAGTTCAGTACGAGTAGTATAACCCAGTTGTCGATAAAGTGCCATGTTGCGTAGAGTACCGGAATGAACATGATGCATGCCAGTACGAATCTTTTGCGTCCGTATTTGTCTGCGAGTCTGCCGCTTGGTATCTGGGTTAATAGATTAAGTACGCTTTGGGCTGTAAAGAACCAGCTTATCTGGTATGGTGACAGGCCATAGTGGTCCCCCAGATACAGGGGTATGATGAGGTTTACGCCTCCGAGGGCTGTTGTCATTAGTAGGTGGAACCCGAAGAAGCTGAGGAGGGTGGGGAATATGTCTGGTTTGAAAATGTCCTTGATGCTGCTCCTGTTTTTGGTTTCCTTGTAAGCGAATTTTCTTTCAAGCCTGAGCCCAGGTAGGATACTCAGTGTGTTTACCACTGCTCCGAATATGAATACCCAGTACCAGCCAGTTGTCTCAATCAAATAGCCACTAATCAAAGGACTAACAATACCTGCGATAGGCCAAGCCATGTTCATCAACCCAAATATCAATCCCCGGTTCTCTGATTGACTGTACTCTGTGATCATCGCCATTCTAGCGGGTACGAACAAGGCTCCAGCTGCGCTGAATAAGATGTATACGGGTGTGACTTGTTGCCATGTCTTGGTTAGTGTTAAGAGGAATATTGCGACTGAGTTGACTATTGCGCTTGATAATAGCATTGTTTTCTTGCCGATGCGGTCAATTAGTAAGCCGCTTGGTAGCATCAATGAGGTGGCAACAAGGCTACCTAGACTGATTACAGTGGCATTCTGTACGCTGTTTGCTCCTATTTCCTCAAGAAATAATGGGAACAATGGGTTGATGAGCTGCATTGAAACGCCAAAGGCTACGTTTAACATGAAAAGGTAGCTTAGGTTCTTATTGAGACTCTTCATCATCGCGTTCTATTTCCATTACTTTCTCAGGATATGGACAGATGTTACGAAGCACACAGCCCTCATGATCAGGGTTACGAGCCGTACACCGCTCCCTTCCAAACCGTATCAAGGCAAGATGAAGCTCCCTGAACCGGTCCGGTGTAGCTGCGTCCTGCCAAGCAGCCCTAATCTCCTCATAGCCTGCGTTGGGCTTTACGATCTCAAGACGTTTGGCTATACGAGCTATATGTCGATCTACTGGCACTACCTTGCTGTTTGCTGAGAACATCAAGGCTACATCAGCGGTTTTTGGACCGATACCGGGTATCTCCATCAACCTATCTCTAGCCTCGTTAAACGGTAGATTAAATACCTGACCAAGATCACCGTGATATTTCTCGATGATTAGCTTGGCTGCTGCCTTAATGGTCTCTGTTTTTTGGTTATACATGCCGCTGGGCTTGATGGCTTCCTTGATAGCCTCATCAGAAGCATCAGCAAGATTGATTGGAGTTATCCCTACCTGATCTTGGAGTCTGTTATACGCCGTAGTAGTATTCTTGCTCGCCGTATTCTGGCTCAGAATAGTACGAACAAGACTGTTGAAAGGCATCATCTGAGAATGAGACTCAACATCAGGATACTCTGCAAGCACACGATTAACCGCATCCTCAGCCCTTCTGAAGGGAGACAACTCAACAATCTCTGGTTTATTCTCCTTGAGATACTTTACACGCTCAGCGATGAGGTTAAGGAACTCGGGAATGTGAATCTTCTCAACAGCCGAGACACACATGTATGGAATACCATAAACATCGAGGCTAAGCTCCTTGGCGATAATTTCTTCTCGCTCCGGTGCTTGGTCAAGCTTATTGAATATAATGAGCATCCTGCTTCTGTTGACACCTATCTCGCGTAGTAACCTGATGCCTTCATTGATCTTTAATTGAAGAGTCAACAACGGGTCGGTGATATCAAGTAGCAGTACAACAACGTCGCTGCTTCTGATGTCTAGCAGGTTTAGTTTAAAGCTCTGAATTAGCCTCGGGTCAAGGTCCAACATGAACCCGATGGTATCAATGAAGATTACTGTGGTCTCGTAGTCGATGAAACGCTTCTGATATTTGCTGCTCAGGGTCGTGAAGGGTCTGTCACTAACAGGCTTCTTATCCCCTGTAATGACATTAAACAAACTAGTTTTACCGGCGTTATAGAAACCAGCGATACATACAACAGGGTACCCAAGCTCATTCTTACGCTTCCAGATACGCTGACTCTTCTCCTCCATCAGCTTCTCGATCTCTTCAGTGATACGAGCTTGGCTACGTGTTAGCTCTCTTAGTTGTCCGTGGAAAGCGTATTCTCCGCCGGCTCTGAAGAAGGGTCTGTCGTTTGTGTAGTTGACTGATGCTTGGAGCTTGTAGAATGGGGTCTGTTTTTCCAGTCTGGCTGAGGCTATCTGTAGTTTACTAAGTGTATCTGATGCCATCTGGTCGAATATCTCAAGGGTTAACTCGTACCGGTCAATTACCTCAATATCCAGCGCCATCATGAGGTTTAGCTTCTGGCTACTCCTGAGAATATTATAGAAGATGACGAGGTTAGCCTCCATCCTGTTCTTCTTTTTCCTTATCTCCTTGACTTTACCACTGCCAACATGGTACTTGGCGAAGGGTCTATATCTTGTTTGGATAACCTCACCCACTACTTCTATACCAAGTGATTCAACTAAGCCTCTGAGTTCATCCATCTTTACCCTGTATATGCTGTGGTCATGCACATTGGTTTTGAGCATGCACAATATCGCTCGGGCTTCCTGATTGTCAATTAGTAGTGGTTGGCGCTCCATAAGTAGGACAGAGAAAGCATCGAGTGTTAAAAAGGGATTGATATATCGAGTTTAGAGACGCCAATTTCATTTTAGGGTGGACTAAATTTATATTTTAGTTGTGTAATGATAAGTGCGTCTGTAGAGTGGTTTCATTGATCATGGTACATTGCCGCTCTTACAGATATTATCTACACAGAAACCATACTTAATAAACCAAGATGTCAATCAGCTTAGGTTCTCGGAGCGTATCTGATCTAAATCTTTCTCAGGTACACCTTCCTTAGCCAATATCTCTAGAATTAAATCAGTCTTTGAGCGGCAATACTCATCAACATTCTCAACTGATTCCGCCAAACCTAACTTCAATTCTTTGTATCTCGTAAAGTCTCTAGGGTTTTCAGTTAGATGTTTCTTGAGTAATACATGGTTTCGATAGGCTATTGAGTCCTTGTGGCAGACATAGAGATTATGCTGATATTTTGCCTCATTGTCTAGTTTGAATGCTTCACGCTCCTTGATCCCTAAGTCGCCAATATGCCTGTATCCAAACAATGCCAGCTGATTTACGATATTTGGGAAAACAGCCCAGTCATCTATGACAATATCAATGTCGATTATTGGTTTGGCGCTCATACCC
>JAOZIG010000454.1 GCA_026014515.1 Candidatus Bathyarchaeota archaeon
AACATACAGTGGTCACAAACACACACTGGTCGAAGCAGAGATCAAAGACGACACCACAACCATGGGGCTTACAGTCTGGAACGAGACCGTAGAAGAACTTGAAAAAATCAAACCCGGAGACAAGGCTCAGCTCAATAACTGCTTCATCACCAGCTTCAAAGGTGTTTTATCGGTAAACATAGGAAGAGAGTCCAGCATAACCAAAGTGAGCTAGATGTACGAAGACCTAGTGGACATCTCCAGAAGACACCAGAAACAAGTAGGCAGCCACGGCTACGAACACACAGAACGAGTAATACAAACATGCAGAGTCATCGGAGAAAAACTCTCAGCAGACATGGAGGTACTCATACCCGCAGCCATACTCCACGATATAGCCCGAGAACACAGCAATCATGCCCAGAAAGGCGCAGAGATGGCACAAAAAATTCTAGAGGAAAAAAGCTACCCCAAGATACAGGAAATAGTGCACGCCATCGAGGTACACAGTTTTTCCGGTGGAGGCGAGGCAAAGACCCTTGAAGCCCAGATTCTCAGCGATGTTGACAAGCTAGACGCATTAGGTGCCACAGGGATATACAGAGCGGCTCAATATGGTACCGAACATGATCGACCCATGGAGGAGTTCATAGCCCATTTCCATGAGAAACTACTCACATTACGGGACTTGCTTTACACGGATATGGCTCGTGAGATAGCTGAAAAACGCCACAAATACATGGAACAATACCTGATCCAGCTAGATAAAGAACTCAAAGGCTCAAGCTGAGCCCCAACGAGTATACATCCTGTTTTCCACACCAAGTTGATCCAGAATCTTACCCACCACAAAATCCACGAGATCATCAACTGACTCAGGGTTATGATAGAAACCCGGCATAGCAGGTAAAATCACGGCACCAAGACGGCTCAATTTAGCCATATTCTCAAGATGAACTGCATGCAATGGTGTCTCACGTGGAACCACAATCAAAGGACGCCTCTCTTTTAGCTGAACATCAGCAGCACGGGTAACAAGATTATCAGAGAAACCATTAGCCAAAGCAGCCACAGTCTTCATAGAAGCCGGCACAATTACCATACCATCAAGGGGATAACTACCGCTAGCAATATCCGCCGCCAAGTCTTCTGGTGTATAGACTCTACTAGCCAGACTCTTCAGCTGTTCAATATCTCCTAGCTCGTGTTTCGCCACTTTCTCAGCGGCTTCAGTGACAATCAGATAAGTCTCCAGATCATATTTCGTGGCAGCCTTCAAGAAATTCAAGGCATAAACAATACCACTAGCCCCAGTGACAGCGACAACTAGTTTCATAGTATGTCTCAGAAGCTCATGGGATATATATTTGACTTAAAGAAGAAGGTTTACTCGCCTGGGGCGAGGGTCTTGGGCTCGATACAAACGTACATGACGTTGTTGCCTCTGATGAATACGTCACCATAGCTTGCGATCAAGCCTTCGTTGTCGTATTCTTTGGCTCCCTTGAGCATCATGTTCATGTATCCGTCGGCGCGTACGAGTTTACCCCTGTAACTGCCTCTTCCTTTTAGCTGTACTTCTACGTTTGATCCATTTGATTTTATCAGAATATTTAGTGGTTTCATTCTTGGTTCCAAGTTATTTGCACCGTTTGTGAAGTTAATCTATGAGCGATGTGCATACTATAAAAACTTTCTGAAACGAGGCATTTTTAGGGCTTGTTTTATTGTTTCTTGGTTGATACGGTTATCCAATCATTGATGTTTTCATCAGTAAAAACCCGGTTTAACAATAGATCTTCATTTTCAACTATGCTAGTAATATCCTCAACTTTACCATAGACTCTTTTTAGTGATGAAATAATAACAGTTGAACCCAGCTTAGCTACACGAGCAGACTCAACGGGAAGCCTTCTAGGATCAACGAGGTTCTGAATCACAGTAACCGAGACCACTGCATAAAACACATCATCCCTAAATGGCAAGTACTCGGAGTCCCCCTGCACAAGAAACTGTGCATCAGTGGATCTTTCCCTAGCGGTTCTTAGTAACTCACCCGATAGATCCAGTCCAACCAATGTAGAGTCTATGAATGGAAATAGAAGACCTGTTCCACAGCCGTTATCCAGCACAAGACTAGCATCAGGTAACTCATCAAGAATCAGCTCGTATTTTGCTTGCTGCTCATCGGTATACCTCATATCATAATGTGAGCCACCGAGATCATCATACCGAGACTTGATAGTATTCTTGTGCTTCAAGGCTGCTCACTGGTTTCTAATATCCCTAACACTACATATCACCTGTGTAAACATTATGGTAAAAAAAGAAGACTGGGAACGCTTCGGAAGAGCAAAAAAACCCACTGCCCCTGAGATCGTTCAGCTATATGATTGGAGAAACAATCCCACCACATTTGATATCGCAAGCTACTACAACCAGATACTAATCCACAGAGCACACACAGTAATGCTCTGCGAACAAAAAATAATCAAACAAACAGAAGCCAGAGCCATCATCAATGGCATAAAAGAAGTAGAAAAAGAACTCAGCGGAGACCCTAAACTAGTCAACTATATGTCCACAGAGACCGCCCTCATCAAGAAAATAGGTGAGGTAGGCGGCAAGATGCACATTGGAAGAAGCCGAAACGACCTAGCACACACCAAGAGACGCCTATACTACCGAGACCAGATCAACCGAGTCATAAAAGCAGTAATCGAATACCAGCGAAAACTCATAGAAGCATCAGAGGCGAACATCGAAACCTACATGCCCGGCTATACCCACTGGAGACAAGCTCAACCTATCACCCTAGCCCACTACATCATGAGCCACGTAGAAGCCGCCACAAGAACCATAGACCGCCTAGAAGACATCTACAAACGCACAAATCTCTCACCAATGGGAGGAGCAGCCTTCGCAGGAACAGGATGGCCACTGAACAGATACAGGACGATGGAGCTTCTTGGCTGTGACAGGTTAGTAGAAAATACCCTTGATGGTGTAGCTTCAATGGATTACTATATGGAGTTCGCCTCCGCCTTAGCCATCCACATGAATAACATGAGCAGGCTATCCGAAGACCTACAAGTAATGTCCAGTGACGAGTTCATGTTCATCGACTTAGACGAGGCATACGCCGGTACCAGCAGCATCATGCCACAGAAAAAGAACCCAATAATCCTCGAACAAACCCGAAGCTACGCATCAGAAGCCATAGGCGCAGTAACATCAATCTACACCAGCATGAAAGGAATGCCCTACACAAACACCAGCGACAGAGCCCTACTAGAACCCGTAATGATAGACACAGCCGTAGGAACCACAAACTCCATGGCTGGCTTGGTAATCTCAATGAAGCCCATAAAGGAAAACATGCGTCAGAAACTCAGAGAGGGCTTCAGCACCATGACTGATGTGGCGGATACTCTTGTACGCCTATATGACCTATCCTTCAGACAGGCACATGACATCATAGCACACGTAACCGTTGAGGCACTAGAAAGCGGAGTCTTAGCCGAGGAAATAACACCTGAGATGATAAGTAAAGCCGCTGAAACGGTGGTTGGCAAGCCATTACTTGTTCCCGTTGCTGATCTTGAGCAATCTGTAAACCCGGAGCTTAACGTCAAGCGGAGAAACGGTATTGGTATGCCTGCGCCGAGTTCAGTTAGAGCCATGATTCTAGCGGAAAAGGGTAGGGTAAATGATGCAGAAAATCGTCTAAAAACCAGGTTAGCGAAGCTTGAAGAGGCAAAAAATAAACTAACTGAAGCAGAGAGTAAGCTGTGATAGAAATGGATGCAATTGAAGCAATAATGGGAAGAAGAAGCGTCAGACGCTACAAGGACAAGAAGATACCAGATGAAATCATCATCAAGCTACTGAAGGCAGCTATGAATGCTCCTTCAGCGCACAATAAACAGCCATGGCACTTCATAGTAGTAGACGACA